>JAIOJO010000127.1 GCA_019911985.1 Sulfuricellaceae bacterium
GTAACCTACCGTGACAGGACGCTCGAAGGTGTCGCCGGTGCGGCCATCGAACAGCGTGATCTGACCGCTGCGGGGCAAACCGGCCAACTCCAGCATGTCCTTGATTTCGGTCTCGGTTGCGCCATCGAATACCGGCGAGGCAAACGGCACGCCGCCGCGCAGGTTGCTGGCCAAATCGAGCACCTCCTCGTCCGACAGAGTCGCGATGTCTTCCATTTTGCCGCTCGAATTATAGATTTTTTCGAGGAAAGCACGGACTTCCGCAATCTTGGCTTGAGCCTTGAGCATTTCGCCGATTTTCAGGCCCAAGCCCTTGGCCGCCCAACCCAAGTGGGTTTCCAGAATCTGTCCGACGTTCATCCGGGACGGAACGCCCAGCGGATTCAGCACGATGTCCATTTGCGTGCCGTCGGCCATGAACGGCATATCCTCGACCGGAACGATCTTGGAAATAACGCCCTTGTTGCCGTGGCGGCCCGCCATCTTGTCGCCAGGCTGCAGGCGGCGCTTCACGGCCACGTGCACCTTGACCATTTTGAGTACGCCCGGAGGCAATTCGTCGCCGCTGGTGAGCTTGCGTTTCTTCACTTCGTAGGCGGCGTCGAACTCTTCGCGCTTCTGCGCCAGACTGTCTTTCTGCAGTTCCAATTGACGGCTGGCGTCTTCGTCGGCAAGACGGATGTCAAACCAATCATGGCGATCAATGCCGGCGAGGTAATCCTTGTCGACCTTGCTGCCTTTGGCCAGCCGCTTGGGGCCGCCGTTGGCGGTTTTACCTTCGAGCAAACGCTCGATACGGCCGAAAGCATCGTCCTCGACGATACGCATCTGGTCGGCCAAGTCCATTTTATAGGCCTTCAGCTCGTCGTCGATGATTTGCTGGGCGCGCTTGTCGCGCTGCAAGCCTTCGCGCGTGAATACCGCCACATCGATAACCGTGCCGGACATGCCGGAGGGCAAGCGCAGCGAGGTGTCCTTAACGTCGGAGGCCTTCTCGCCGAAAATCGCGCGCAGCAGTTTTTCTTCCGGGGTCAATTGGGTTTCGCCCTTAGGCGTCACCTTGCCCACCAGAACGTCGCCCGCTTCCACCTCGGCACCGATGTACACGATGCCGGATTCGTCCAGGCGCGAAAGCATGCGCTCCGACAAGTTGGGGATGTCGGGGGTGATCTCTTCCGCCCCCAGCTTGGTGTCCCGCGTGACGATAGACAATTCTTCGATGTGGATCGAGGTGTAGCGGTCTTCCGCCACGACCCGCTCGGATATCAGGATCGAATCCTCGAAGTTGTAGCCGTTCCAAGGCATGAAGGCCACCAGCATGTTCTGGCCCAGGGCCAGCTCGCCCATATCGGTGGAGGCGCCGTCGGCCACGACGTCGCCGCGGGCGATAACATCGCCCACCTTGACCAGCGGACGCTGGTTGATATTGGTGTTCTGGTTGGAGCGCGTGTACTTAATCAGATTGTAGATATCCACGCCCACGCTACCGGCTTGCGCTTCTTCGTCGTGCACCCGGATCACGATACGGCCCGCATCGACGTAGTCCACGATCCCGCCGCGCTTGGCCTGCACCGCCGTGCCCGAGTCGACGGCGGCAATCCGCTCGACGCCGGTACCGACCACCGGCTTTTCGGCGCGTAAGCACGGAACCGCCTGGCGTTGCATGTTGGAGCCCATCAACGCGCGGTTGGCGTCGTCGTGTTCCAGGAAGGGGATCAGCGATGCGGCCACCGAGACGATCTGCGCGGGCGCCACGTCCATATACTGGACTTTATCCGGCGTAGACAGCGCAAATTCGTTATGCATCCGGCAAGAGACCAACTCGTTGCTGAGTTTGCTGTCCTTGTCCAAATCGGCATTGGCCTGGGCGATCACATACTTGCCTTCCTCGATGGCGGAAAGGTACTCGATCTCATCGGTCACCTTGCAATCCACCACCTTGCGGTATGGGGTTTCCAGGAAGCCGTAACGGTTGGTGCGGGCGTACAGCGCCAGCGAGTTGATCAGGCCGATGTTCGGGCCTTCCGGCGTTTCGATAGGGCATACCCGACCGTAGTGGGTGGTATGCACGTCGCGCACTTCGAAACCGGCGCGTTCGCGCGTCAAGCCGCCTGGCCCGAGCGCCGAGACGCGGCGCTTATGGGTAATTTCCGAAAGCGGGTTGGTTTGATCCATAAACTGGGAAAGCTGGCTGGAGCCGAAAAACTCCTTGATCGCGCCCGACACCGGCTTGGCGTTGATCAAGTCGTGCGGCATCAGGTTGTCCGATTCGGCTTGGCCCAGGCGCTCCTTGACGGCGCGTTCGACACGCACTAATCCGGCACGGAACTGATTTTCCGCCAATTCGCCGACCGAGCGCACACGGCGGTTGCCGAGGTGGTCGATATCGTCGATTTCACCGCGGCCATTGCGCAGTTCCACTAAGATCTTGATAACCGCGATGATGTCTTCGTTGCTCAGTGTTCCAGGGCCTTCGAGTTCGTCGCTGCCGATGCGGCGGTTGAACTTCATGCGGCCGACGGCCGACAGGTCGTAACGCTCTTCACTAAAGAACAAGCCGTTGAACAGCGCCAGCACGGCATCCTCGGTGGGCGGTTCGTCCGGGCGCATCATGCGGTAGATAGCCACCTGGGCGGCGTACTGGTCGGCGGTTTCGTCGATGCGCAGGGTAGACGAGATATACGCCCCCTGATCCAGTTCATTGGTGTATATCGTATGGATTTTGGCGACACCTGCCGCCTGCAGTTTTTCCAGCAGGGTTTCGGTGATTTCGTCGTTGGCCAGCGCGATCACTTCGCCGCTTTCCTTGTCCACCACATTGGCGGACAGCACGCGGCCAAGAACGAATTCATCGGGAACGACAATCTTTTGCAGACCCGCTTTTTCCATTTCGCGGATGTGCTTGGCCGTAATCCGCTTATCTTTGGCGATAATGACCGTACCGTCCTTGTCTTCGATATCGAAGCGCGCGATTTCGCCGCGCAAACGATCCGGGACGATTTCAAACTGTATCCCTTTCTTGCCCAGGGTGAAGACATCCTTGGCGAAGAACATATCCAGAATTTGCTCGGTGTTGTAACCCAGCGCCTTGAGCAAGGTGCTCACCGGCATCTTGCGGCGACGGTCGACACGGAAATACAAGTAATCCTTGGGGTCGTATTCGAAATCCAGCCAAGAGCCGCGATAGGGAATAATCCGGGCGGAGAACAGCAGCTTGCCGGAGGAATGGGTTTTGCCGCGATCATGCTCGAAGAACACGCCGGGGGAACGGTGCAACTGCGACACGATGACGCGCTCGGTGCCGTTGATGACGAAGGAGCCGGTATCGGTCATGAGTGGGATCTCGCCCATGTAGACTTCCTGCTCTTTCACTTCCTTCACTGTGGGCTTGCTCGCCTCTTTGTCCATGATCGTCAGACGAACGCGGGCGCGTAGCGGAGAAGCAAAGGTCAGGCCGCGCTGCTGGCATTCCTTGACGTTGAACGGCGGCTCGCCCAGCACATAGCTGACAAAGTCGAGCCGAGCGTTGCCGGAATGGCTGGAAATCGGGAATATCGAATGAAATGCGGCCTGCAAGCCTTCGGTTTTGCGCTTGTCGGCCGGCGTATCGGCTTGCAGAAAAGCCGCAAAGGATTCGAGTTGGGTCGCCAGGAGATAGGGGATGGACAGAACACTAGTCCGTTTTGCAAAACTCTTGCGGATACGTTTTCTCTCGGTAAACGAATAGCTCATAGTTTCTCCATGGAGGTAAATCGTGCTGCGGAACACAGAAGACAGGTTACGAATGGAAGCAGCGCAAGCTGATGTTCGTAGCTTCTCTTCTATGTTCTAGAAATAGGGAAAGCCGGCGGTTTCCCGCCGGCCTTAAACTGCCAGTTTGATGCTTACTTGACTTCGCAAGTCGCGCCGGCTTCGATCAACTGCTTGGCGACCGCATCGGCGTCAGCCTTGGACACGCCTTCCTTGACAGCCTTAGGAGCGCCGTCGACGAGGTCTTTAGCTTCCTTCAGGCCCAGGCCGGTGATGGCGCGAACGACTTTAATCGTGTTCACTTTATTGTCGCCCGCACCCGTCAGGATGACGTCGAACTCGGACTGCTCTTCAGCAGCGGCAGCGCCGCCGCCGGCGGCAGGAGCCGCAACCGCAACGGCGGCAGCCGCAGCGGACACGCCGAATTTCTCTTCCATTTCTTTAATCAGCTCGGACAACTCGAGCACGGTCATGCCAGCAATTGCATCCAACAGTTCAGCTTTAGTAACAGCCATGATTCTCTCCAAATAGTTCAGTTTTCGGGGAGAGCGAATTCCGTGCGGCTATACCGTCCAGAACACCCCATCCCTTATCGATTAATTCAAGCAGCTTGCTTTTGATCGCGTACAGCCGCCAAACCACGCACGAACTTCGTCGGCACCTCGTTGAGGGTGCGAACGAACTGCGCAATAGGCGCCTGCATCGTGCCCAAGAGTTTAGACAGCAACTCTTCGCGGCTCGGCATGGTGGCCAAGTTCGCGATATCCTGTACGGACATCACGTAATTCGCCATCGCGCCGGCTTTCACCACGAACTTCTCGTTGCCTTTGCCAAACTCATGCAACACTTTGGCCGCCGCCACCGGATCGCTGGAAATGCCATATACCAGCGGGCCGACCAACTGGTCGGACAAACCGGCAAAAGGCGTGCCCGCGACGGCGCGACGTGCCAAGGTGTTCTTGAGCACGCGTAGGTAAACGCCGGACGCACGCGCCTTGGCGCGCAAAGCCGTCATGTTGCCCACTTCCAAACCGCGGTACTCAGCCACAACTATGGCTTGAGCCGTCGCGACTTGCTCGCTGACTTCGGCTACAACCGCTCTTTTTTGCTCAAGATTAAGACTCAAGGTCTATCCTCCTTACGTTAAATTCAGCCGACCCGCTTACGCCTATGTTTCGACGCCGCCTTGCCGACCAATTTACGGCGACCTGTGAATCAGGAGAAAATCTGTTGCTTGCCAAACAGCCGGTAATCAACAAACAGGCCCCGGCCTTTATCCAGCCGGAGCTTTAAAATCCTGTTTCGGGTACGCCATCTGCGTAGGCTTCGCTTACCGCCGCCTTAGACTGCCGGACGGCGCCGCACTCCATTAAATCCAATCGGATGCCTACGGTCTTTGATAACCTGCCGGATTGCTCCGACAGCCCAAAGTTCTTTACAGCCGGAGCGGCGAAAAAACCGCTCCGCCTTTTGTTAAGCCGTCAGCGTGGTTTGATCCACGCGTATGCCGATGCCCATGGTGCTGGATACGGACATTTTCCGGAGGAAAACGCCTTTCGAAGTCGCCGGTTTCGATTTGCTCACCGCATCGACCAAGGCCACCAGGTTTTCCTTCAGATCGTCGGCGCTGAACGATGCGCGTCCGATGGTGCCGTGAATGATACCGGCTTTGTCGATACGGAACTGAACCTGTCCCGCCTTAGCGTTTTTGACGGCCGTTGCCACGTCAGGCGTAACCGTACCCACCTTCGGGTTAGGCATCAGGCCGCGTGGGCCGAGAATTTGGCCGAGTTGACCGACGACGCGCATGGCGTCAGGCGCGGCAATAACCACGTCGAAATCCATTTTCCCGCCTTTGATTTCAGCGGCCAAATCGTCGAAGCCGACAATGTCGGCGCCCGCAGCAGTCGCCGCCTTGGCCGCCTCGCCCTGCGCAAATACGGCAACGCGGACAGACTTACCGGTTCCTTTCGGCAACACCACCGAACCGCGCACCATCTGGTCGGATTTACGCGCATCGACACCCAAGGAAATCGAAACGTCGACGGATTCGTTGAATTTGGCGTTAGCCGTTTCTTTGATTAAGGCGAGAGCATCGTTCACCGGATACAGCTTGAGGCTATCGACCTTAGCTTTAATCGCTTTAACGCGTTTGGATATCTTAGCCATTACAATCCCTCCACTTCAACGCCCATGCTGCGCGCGCTACCGGCGATGGTGCGCAGCGCCGCTTCCATGTCGGCCGCCGTCAAATCCGGCATTTTGGTTTTGGCAATTTCTTCAACTTGAGCGCGCGTCAGCTTGCCGACCTTGTCGGTATGGGGACGCGGGCTGCCCTTGCTTAATCCAGCCGCCTTCTTAATCAAGACCGACGCCGGCGGCGTCTTCATGATGAAGGTGAAGCTCTTATCCGCAAAAGCGGTAATCACGACAGGAATCGGCAGACCGACTTCAACGCCCTGGGTTGCGGCATTGAAGGCCTTGCAGAATTCCATGATATTCAGGCCGCGCTGACCAAGCGCCGGGCCGATGGGAGGACTAGGATTTGCTTTGCCTGCAGGCACCTGCAGCTTGATATAGCCGACGATTTTTTTCGCCACGATGATACTCCTTAAGATGGGTAATCGCGCTTTCCGCTCTACAAGCCGCGGTCAGCTCCCCGTTGCCAATCAAAGGTGTGTTTTTCACACCCTCGTTACAGATTTCGGATTAGACCTTCTCGACCTGCCCGAATTCCAATTCCACTGGCGTGGCGCGCCCAAAAATCAGCACCGACACGCGCAATTTGCTCTTATCGTAATTGACCTCTTCCACCGTTCCGTTGAAGTCGTTGAACGGACCTTCGGTGATGCGAACCAATTCGCCCACCTCGTAGGAAACTTTCGGCCGTGGTTTTTCCACGCCCTCTTGAATCTGATGCATGATGGCCGCGACTTCTTTTTCGGTAATCGGGGTCGGCTTCAGAGCCGTGCCACCGACGAAGCCGGTGACTTTAGGCGTGTTCTTAACCAGATGCCAACTGTCGTCGGTCATCTCCATTTGCACCAACACATAGCCGTGGAAAAACTTCCGCTCGCTAATGCTTTTCTGGCCGCTTTTCATTTCGACCACTTCTTCTACCGGCACCAGAATTTCGCCGAACAAGCCCTGCATGCCGCTACGTTCAATACGCTCGATCAGGGCTTTCTGGACGGACTTCTCGTATCCCGAGTAGGCATGCACTACATACCAGCGCTTAGTCATCAACTCCCCCAACCCATCATCTGCTTTACCGACCAAGCCAGCCCGGCATCGACTACCCACATAAAAATAGCCATCAAGACCACCAGAGCAAAAACGACGGCGGTGGTTTGCGTCGTCTCCTTGCGCGTCGGCCAAACGACCTTTTTAGTTTCCGTA
>JAIOJO010000128.1 GCA_019911985.1 Sulfuricellaceae bacterium
TTCCCGCATTGCTCCAAGCACGCCGGAAAAATGCACGCCTGCGGCCACGACGGCCATACCGCGATGCTGCTGGCGGCGGCGGAATACCTGACCGCGACGCGGCATTTCGACGGCACGGTGTATTTCATTTTCCAACCCGCCGAGGAAGGCGAAGGCGGCGCGCGGGCGATGATCGAAGAGGGCCTGTTCGAGCGCTTCACTATGGACGCGGTGTTCGGCATGCACAACTGGCCGGGGATTCCGGCGGGGGAATTCGCCATCATGCCCGGCCCGATGATGGCCTCGGCGGACCAGTTCGACATCACCATCAAGGGCCACGGCGCCCACGCCGCGATGCCGCACCAAGGCGCCGACCCGGTGGTGGCGGGCAGCGCGCTGGTGCAGGCGCTGCAAAGCATCGTCAGCCGCAACCTCGACCCGCTCGACGCGGCGGTACTCAGCCTGACCCGCTTCCACGCCGGCGACGCCTATAACGTGATCCCCGAGCACGCCCTGCTGGGCGGCACGGTGCGCGCTTTCCGCGCGGAAGTGCAAGCGGAGGTGGAGGCGGCCATGGAGCGCATCTGCAAGGGCATCGCCGCCAGCCACGGCGTGCAGGTAAGCCTGGAATACCGGCGCGGCTATCCGGCCACCGTCAACTCGGCGGCGGAAACCGAGATCTGCCGCCACGTCGCGGCGGGCCTGGTGGGAAAAGACCGGGTACGCCGCGACATGCGCCCCTCCATGGGCGCGGAGGATTTCTCCTTCATGCTGCAAGCCAAGCCCGGCTGCTACGTCTGGCTCGGCAACGGCCTGGGGGAAGGCGGCTGCCTGCTGCACAACCCGCTCTACGATTTCAACGACGAGGTGCTGCCGCTGGGCGCGAGCTATTGGGTGCGGCTGACGGAGCGCCTGCTGGCGCCGGACTGATGGCTGCCCCCACCTGCCAGCCCTCCACCGAAGCGGTTTGGCGCAGCCACCAGTTGGCCCTGCGCCGCTTCATCCATAAGCGGGTGGCCGACAGCTTCGCCGCGGAAGACATCCTGCAAGATGTCTTCGAGAAGGTCCACGCCAGCCTGCATACCCTGCAACAGCCCGAGCTTTTGCCCGGCTGGCTGTTTCGGATCGCGCGCAACGCCATCGTCGATTACTACCGCCGCGCTCGCCCCGGCGCAAGCTTGCCGGAAGACTTGGCGGGCGAGAAGCCGGCCACCGGGGATGCCCTGTTCATGGAACTGGCGGAATGCGTCCAGCCCTTCATCGACGCCCTGCCGGCGGACTACCGGGACGCGCTGATCCTGGCGGATATCCGGCAATTGCCCCAAGCGGAGGTGGCAAAACGGCTCGACCTCTCTTTATCCGGCGCCAAATCGCGCATCCAGCGGGGCCGCAGCAAACTCAAAGCCTTGCTGCTGGATTGCTGCCGGTTTGAGCCCGCCGCCCACGGCGGAATCGCCGGGTTCGAACAAAAACATCGCGGCTCCTGCCGCTAATCTTGCGTCTTTTTGGAACGGCCCGCGTCTTTGCCTAAAGAAGCGGCAGAAGCCGCTGCTTAACGCAAAGAAAGGAAACTCCACCATGGATAAAGACGACATTCTGCAGGCCGTGCGCCAACAATACGGGCAAGTAGCGCAAGGCGGCGGCTGCGCAACCGGCTGCTGCGGCGCGCCGGCTCCGGTACAGTTCTCGCAGACCCTCGGCTATTCGGCGCAAGAGCTCGCCCGAGTCCCCGCTGGCGCCGACCTGGGCCTGGGCTGCGGCAATCCGCAGGCCATCGCGGCGCTACGCTTGGGCGAAACGGTGCTGGATTTGGGCAGCGGGGCCGGTTTCGATTGTTTTCTCGCGGCCCGGCAGGTGGGCGAGAGCGGTCGCGTCATCGGCGTCGACATGACCCCGGAAATGCTCGCCAAGGCCCGCCATAACGCCGCCCAGGGAAAGTACGGCCAGGTCGAGTTCCGCCTCGGCGAGATCGAAAACCTGCCCGTCGCCGACGGGACGGTAGACGTTGTCATGTCCAACTGCGTCATCAACCTTTCCCCGGACAAAGGGCGCGTTTTCGCCGAAGCCTACCGCGTGCTGAAAAAAGGAGGCCGCCTGGCGATTTCCGATGTCGTCGCCAGCGCGCCTCTGCCGCCGGAAATCCGCCAGGACATGGCGTTGTACACGGGCTGCATGGCGGGCGCCGCCACCGTCGAGGAAATCGAGTCCATGCTCCGCGCCGCCGGCTTCGGCCAAATTCGGATACGCCCCCAGGACGAAAGCCGAACGTTCATCCGCGACTGGGCGCCGGGTAGAAACATCCAGAACTTCGTGCTTTCCGCCACCATCGAGGCCGTGAAACCCGAGGAAGGCGAATGAAAGGGAATCGATTGTCGCTGTAAAACAGTGGAAATGACGCCCTCTATTTTCTCGATTTTTTCGCGCTGGCGGAGCGCAGGGAAGGCGTCGCCTACGGGCTCTGGCATCTCGACAATGACCGCTTAAGAG
>JAIOJO010000129.1 GCA_019911985.1 Sulfuricellaceae bacterium
GTTTTCGTATTCGCCTCGATCGAGAACAAATTGCAGCGAGCCGATCGAGGCCACGAGGAATAGGAAACCCAAATAATCAAAAGGCGATTTTCGTGCCGGGGCGGCCGTTTCAGGCACGAAAACATACGCCAACACTATGCAAATGATGCCAAATGGCAAATTAATCAAAAAAATCCACCGCCAGGACCATGTGTCGGTGATCCAACCGCCGATAAACGGGCCGATTGCAGGCGCACTCACCATCGTCATGGCCCAAATGGACATAGCAATCCCGAGCTTTTCCTTAGGATAGTTTTGCGCCAGCAGGGTCTGGGATATAGGCTGCAGCCCGCCTCCTGCCAAACCCTGGAGAAGCGCGAATCCGATCAGCATAGGAAGATTCTGGCTAAACGCCAAAGCAACCGATGCCATCGTAAAACCGCCGACAGACATCAGGAAATAACGTTTATACCCCAGCTTTGCCGCCAGCCAACCCGTCATAGGCAAGACAATGGCATTGCTGATCATATAAGAGGTCATTACATAAGTCGCTTCCCGGGTGCTTATGGAGAGAGAACCTGCAATGTGGGGCAGCGCGACATTGGCGACCAGCAGATCCATGACCTCGATAAATGGCCCAATCGCCACGGCGATGGTCATGATAACTAAACGTAGGCTATTCATCGAGTTGACCATTGCGGAACGGCCTGACGAAATGAATCGCCTCTGCACCAAAACACAAACCGGCTCGAATTACCACGGCATTGTCGATAAATCTCAAATACGAGAACAAAATCATGCGGGGTCGAAGCCCTATGGGCTAGTCATCCGACGGGCCTGAACCCGCCTTATTCGCGGCCTCGGGAAAGCGAGCGATAACGCCTTGGCGACGGGGGCTGAGACTGACCAGAAGTTGTGAAATAATTGTATTGATGTCGCCGTAAATCGCCTCGGACAGGTCGCGATGACGTATTTCCTTACTGGCTACGCTGGGCTCATTGGGAGCGGCTCTCCAATGGCTATTCGGCTCGTTCCGCGTATCGATAGTCACATTTGCGGACAAGCCGACCGCGAGCGACAAATTAGCCGGCGACAGGTCAAGTAAGCGCAAGCGCACCGGGACCCGCTGCACGACTTTCACCCAATTACCCGTCGCGTTTTGCGGCGGCAAGAGCGAGAATGCGGCACCCGTACCCGATCCGACCCCAACGACTTTAGCGCTAAAAGGATGGCTCCCATACGTGTCAACGGTAACGGTAGCCGACTGATCGACGCGAATATTCTTTATTTGCGTCTCCTTAAAGTTAGCTTCGATCCAGGGCTCATCGAGGGGAACAACAGACATGAGTGCTTGCCCGGAAGAAATATGCTGCCCGAGCTGCACACTACGTTTTGCGATAATTCCCGAAACAGGGGCGCGGATTATTGTATCGCTCAAGTCTTTGTAAACTTGTCGCAAATTTTGTTCAGCCACCTGTACTCCGGGTTGATTCGCGACCGACAAGTCCGGCCTACCGGAAAGCTTGGTTAAAGCGGCCGCCACGTCTTGTTTCGCCGCATCAACGCGTGCCCTGGCGGTTTGAACGGCGGTTACGAAAGACGCCATAGCCTCCTTGGAAATAAAGGCCTTATCCAGCAGCAACTTCCGTCTATCCATTTCTTTTTCCGCACTGGAGAACTCCGCTTCCATTTGCGCCAGATAGGCTTTGCGCTGGGCAAATAAGGCCTGGTTCTCCATCGCATCCAAAACCGCCAATTTATATTGGGCCTTAGCTCGTTCGTAAGCGATTTGATAGGATAACGCGTCCAATTTAACTAAAATCTGTCCCTCTTTGACTATATCCGTATCATTGACTTCAACGCTCCTGACCGTTCCTTCAACCTGAGGAGTGATTCTCACGATATTCGAATGGACATAAGCATCATCGGTCGATTCGTAATATTGGCCGATTTCCTCGTACCACAGAATGTAAGCAGCCAGGCCGGCTGACACCAGCACGCCAATGATCGCCAGCCAAAATTTCGGTCGAGCCAAAACGGTTTTTTTGGGAGGGGTTATTTCATTTTTTACACTATCCGGCTGCATCCCCTCGGGCGCACCTTTGTTATGCATTTTTATGCACCATCCTCATTCATGCTCAAAAGCAACGGACGCAAGATTATTCAATCTTTCCCGCTTTTCCGCGACATTTCGGTTGAAGTCCGAAATACTAATCACATAGTTCGCATAGCTGCCCTGGCAAACAGTCTCTATCGCGTCCATCACCTCAAAATCGAACCTGAATTTCCGACCTTCTATCGAATTCAAGGTAAGCCGTGCAACCGCCTTATGCCCCCCCGGAACGGGAGAAAAATGTTTGAATGAAACAGCTACACCTACAGTCCGGTAACCCTCTTCCAAAATCGAATTAACCAAGTCGAAAGCCGCCGTTTCGATAGCGTGCAATAATTGATCCGTCGGCATTACGTCAAATACAGCCACGTTCTTTCCCGTCACCTCTACATCGGAGGCGGACTCTGAACTGGCCAACAGCTCCATCTCGATAGATCCGCCCAAAAGGGTCTTCGGGTCAATGATAAACATAAGCACTCCAGGGTTGGTAAGCATTCGAGCCGGGGAAAACGGCTATATTCGAAGCAGCATTTACATGTACAGACCGCCGTTAACGCCAATAACCTGGCCGGTTATATAGGAAGCCTCATCCGAGGCTAAGTATGCGGCTAATGAAGCGATTTCGGCAGGCTTAGCGAGCCGCCCGATGGGTGTACGCTCGATGATGCGGGCCGCAATTTTTTCCGGAACAGACGACGCCATCTCCGTCTCAACCAACCCAGGCGCAATAGCATTTACCGTAATATTCGACTTTGCCGTTTCCAATGCCAGCGCCTTGGTAAAGCCAATAATTCCCGCCTTAGCCGCGCAATAGTTGGTCTGTCCATACGATCCGGTCTGGCCGTAGGTTGAACTGATGTTTATTATTCGGCCGTATTTATTCGACACCATGTGATCCATAGCGGCCTTCGAGCAGTTAAAGCAGCTCGTCAAGTTTATGGTCAAAACGTCGTGCCAATCTTGCGGCGTCATGTCCAGCAATTTTGCCGGACGAACGATTCCGGCATTGTTCACTAAAATATCGATACGGCCGAAATGCGCCAGCGTCTTATCGATCAACATCTCGGCCTCGCCATACACGCTGACATCGGCTTGAATAGCAATGGCGTTACTTATTTCATCCAGTTTTGCGACAACCTCCTCGGCTTCTCGCGCGCTGGAACGGTAATTCACGACAACCGCCGCACCGCTCCGGCCAAGAGCCTCGGCGATAGCTTCCCCGATGCCTCTCGCTGCTCCGGTTACCACGGCAACTCGTCTAGCCGTCATTACGACCACCTCATCAGCGTTGATCCCCAAGAAAGCCCAGCGCCGAAACCGACCAATGCGACCAGATCACCCGATTTTATCAACTGCTTGTCTACGGCCTCCTTCAGGGCAATCGGCACTGAAGCCGACGAACAGTTACCGTATTTTTCAAGATTCATGTAGGTTTTCCGCATAGGAATACCTAAGGTCGCCATGCTTTCGGAAATGATATTTTTGTTTGCCTGATGGGAGATGAGGAAGTCGATATCGTCAACATTAAGTTGCGCGCCTTTCAGGCTTTTCATGATGCTTTTTGGAAAAACCGTGGTAGCGAACTTATAAACCGCTTTCCCGTCCATGCGCGCATCCATCAATGAACGCACTTGCTTGGGCTGCTCCTCGACTTTAGCGAGGGTGTCGACGGACGCAGGCATCCTGGAACCGCCCGCCGGAATCATGATCGCCTCATGTCCCCCTCCGTCCACACCCAGATCGAAGGCGAGAAAACCCTCGCCTTTTTTGGCTGGCCGTAGCACGGCCGCTCCCGCTCCATCGCCGAAAAAAACACAGGTCGTTCTGTCTTGCCAAGAAATCATTCTGGAATGAATCTCGGCGCCGATCACCAATACGTTTTCATACGTCCCATCCGCAATAAACTTACTCCCCACAGACAGCCCGTAAATAAATCCGGAACAGGCAATACCGATGTCGATTGCCGCAATATTGCGCATACCCATCTTGTGCTGGACGATGCAAGACGTAGCGGGCGTTTTGTAATCGTGATTTT
>JAIOJO010000130.1 GCA_019911985.1 Sulfuricellaceae bacterium
AAAGATCCAAATATCGAAACCGTAGTCGCCAACGGCGACTCCTTGCCTCCATTCGATTACCATGTCCCGATGCTGAGTCTCCCCCTTTTGCTGAATACAAGGCTTTCTAATGTTCCCGCATCAGTTCCCTACATTTTTCCCGACAAGCAGAAAACCGAACAGTGGCGCGAAACTATCAACGCTCAAATTCCCGATGCCGATCTTAAGGTCGGCATCGTTTGGGCAGGTGGCGCCACTTACAAAGGAGACAAGCAACGCTCCTGCACCTTCGCGCTTTTCGAATCACTCGGCAAAATACCCGGCATCACTTTCATTAGTCTGCAAAAAGGTCCTCCCACCAAACAAGCTGAAACGCCACCCGAATGGATGAAACTCATCGACATGGGTCCGCAACTGAATGATTTTTCCGACACGGCTGCGCTGATAGACAATCTAGACTTGATCGTCTCGGTCGACACGGCGGTAGCTCATTTAGCGGGTGCTCTTAACAAACCCGTCTGGACCTTGATCCCCTTTTCGCCCGATTTTCGCTGGCTGATGGATCGCGACGATAGCCCCTGGTATCCCAGCATGCGCCTCTTCCGCCAAAAGGACCCCGGAGGATGGGCCGAAGTATTCGAGCGCATCGCGCAAGAGTTAAGCGATTTTCGGCCTCAATAGATTTAGTGTTGAGCTTGTGGCTTTCTATGCCCGGTTTTTGCCTGATTCAGGCTGGAAAAATGGGCTTCCCATTTCGCTATTTCACTATCATTACTGATCCGGTTCAATAGGCTGCCCTGGTTTGCCGCTCTGGCCTTAACGAGATAAGCCTCCGCCTCTTTCGTTTTACCGGACTCGGCTAAGTATTTTACTTGCTGCAACACAACAACGGCGCGAGGATTTAAAGCGTAGACCTCATCCAGCATTTTTACTGCCTGCTCCGGGTCGCCTCGCGAGGCATATAACTTACTTAAAAAGTAATACAAGCTTTCTTTTCTTTGCGCATAGGCAGGATTTGCCATGACTGTTTTAATCAACGATATAAGCTCATCATCCTGCAAACGGCCGCAACGCCGCTGGATTTTCAACTCCACAAGACCATCTAGCGCGCTCGTCACCGACGTAGAGTAAGCGCCTGTGGCCAAGCGAGCGTAAAGCGGAGCGCGAGGGGGCAAATCGATCGCAGGATAGTGGCATCCCAAATACAACCATTGCATGTATCCTCCCGCATCCTGCGGAAACTTTTGCGCAATTCCCGCATAGCGCTGCTCGGCCTTCGCCGCCGCCCCATGCCGCGCGAGCATTTCGCCATATTGCTCCTGTGCGCGCCTGGAATCGGGCTTCTCCCCGGCCCACACCGCCGCTTGCAGCAGGGGCTGCCCCCACAACCGGCTTTCCTGCCAAGTCATCAATGCAATCAGCACGCCCATAAGCACCGCCAAAAGCATCAGCGTTTTCTTGAGAACGGGGCTGGATAGCCTTTCCCATCCCACGCGTCCATAATGCACAAGGGCGAACAAAGGCCCCGCCATGGGCAGGTAATTCCGATGCTCGAAGTAGAGCTCCAGCGGGATGACCGTTGATTCGATCAAATGCCCGGCAAAGAACCAAAGCACGGCAAAGCTATAAACGGGCGCCCTCCTCCTCAACCCAAATGCCGAAGCGGCAAGTGCAGCAAGGCTCAATACGGCCAACAGCGTGGCAGGCGGAGCAAACCAGCCGCGGGAAACTGGATAATCGTCGAAAAAAAGACCGAAAACATGAGGGCGAGGCAATACGATCTTGCCTACATAATCCAGCAATATTCGGGCTTGCGTCAGTAGCCGTTCGCCCAGCGAAAAAT
>JAIOJO010000014.1 GCA_019911985.1 Sulfuricellaceae bacterium
AGGACATCGGCCGCCTCGCCCATGCCGGTCGCGGCCACCGCGGGCGGCCGGCCCGCGGCCAACAGCGCCGCCAAGCTGCCGCCCAAGTCGCCTCGCTCCAATTGCGCACGCGAGATTTCCCGGCAGCGGCCGTGCCGTTGCAGCCAATCTACCAAATAGGGCTGCTCCGGCCAATCCGGCCGGCTCAGGTAGAGCACCGGGACGCCGTTGCACGCCGCTTCCGCGAAACTGCCGTAGCCCGGTTTGGTGAGCAGGACGTCGCAGGACGCTAGAATATCACCGAAGGGCATAGGCAGCGATTCCAGCGTGGCCGCATCCGGGTGCGCCGGTTCCCAAGCCGCCGGCACCGCCCAGCGCACCCCGGATAGGCGCGGCCACTCCGCCATGTCCAGCGCCAAATGGAAACCGCCCATCGCGGCGACCGCCAGCTTTTCCCCTTCCTTCATCCCTAAGCGCGCCGCGATTTCCTCGCGGCGATCGGCCGCCCCATGGCTCACGGGGGAAATCGGCCGGGCCGAATGCAAATCGTCCATGGGCATGCCCGGCTGCAGCTTCAGGAAGCAGGCGGCGCTGTTATAAGCGGCCAGCATTTCGCCGTGGATCGCGGCAGCCTCGGGCCGGCCGCCGCAATAATGCCGGTAAATATCCGCCCAATTCAGCGAACACATCGCGACCGCGGGAATTCTCGCCTCGGCGGCCGCCGCCAGCGACAGATAAGGCACGTTGGCGAGCAGCAGATCGGGTGCCAGTTGTTCCATCGCCCGCGCTTCCCGTGCCACCCGCTGCCGCCAATCGCGGTGGAATTCGCGGTAAGCGGCGGCGCTCTCCTCCGCCTTCACCCCCACCGCGTCGGCCATCGTCATGCCGAAATCGAAGGCTTGGGGAATCAAGGTGAAGCCGCAATCGAAGCGCTGACGCAGCAAGGCCTCGGGCGCGCCGCAGCGCAGCGTCACCCGCAGGCCGGGATGGCGGCGCGCCAATTCGTTGACCACCGGAGCGGTCTGCGCAACGTGGCCGTAGCCGTGGGAGGAAATATCGACCAGCAGGTGGGGCGGCATAATTTTTTGATGCAAAAAAAAGGATTATAGCGAAATCCACTGCAGCGCCGGGGTGGCGTGTTCCTGCCGGCGATGATAAGGTTATATAAGGAGCCTCTGATTAAGTCGCACGGGGTCGCGACGGGGTCCCGTAAGGGTTGCGTCAAAAGCCGTCGTCTGCGGCAGCCCTCCCCTCAATCCCCTCCCGCGAGCGGGAGGGGAAGTAATTGCCCCTTCCCCCGCAAGCGGGGAAGGTTGGGATGGGGGTCGGCGCTCCTGGGCATCGTAGGCTGGCTACGACCGGCGTCGCGCGCCTTGCAGCCACCGGCTTTTGACGCAACGCGCCCCGTGCGACTTAATCAGAGGCTCCCAAATAGAGATGCTGCGGCGGGATCGCAACCGTCCGCGCCAACCCCATTCAACTCGCGCCCGCTTGGCGCCCCCTCAAGGAGCAATTATGGCAACGCTTGATTTGACCACGGACAATTTCGAAGCAACCATCGTCGGCAACGACATCGTCATCGTCGATTTCTGGGCGCCGTGGTGCGGCCCGTGCAAAGGCTTCGCGCCGGTCTACGAGCAAATGTCGGAAAAATTCCCCGACGTGGTGTTCGCCAAGGTCAACACCGAAGAACAGCAGCAATTGGCCGGCTCCTTCCAAATCCGCTCCATCCCCACGCTGATGATTTTCCGCGAGAAAGTCATCCTGTTCTCGCAGCCCGGCGCGCTGCCCGCTCAAGCGCTGGAACAGGTTCTGGAGCAAGCCCGGTCTCTCGACATGGCCGAAGTCCACAAGCAAATAGCCGAAGAAGAAGCCCAGCAGAACGCTTGAAAGGTGGGCTGAGGGCTTTCGCCCAGGGCGATCAGGCGGTTGAAGGCTTCGATGACACTGGCGTTGTCGATTTTGATTTCAATCATGATCTGTCCTATACTTTCGCCGTGTAGCAGATGCGGATCGTCAAGGACGTTTTGGTTGGAGGCGTGATGCGTCATCAACTCCCGCAGCTACACACTCTCAATTCGTTTTTATCACCAGCGAAATCAGTACCGCGCTTCGGTTGCGCTTCCCTGGCCTGTTCTGGATCGGCACTATCAGTGCTTTTCGCCGACGTCGAATAACCGGCGGCAAGACCCGTCGCGTAGCTAACCAAAGTCCGTCTCAGCAAGCATAGGCCGGACATGGGGCAAGCAACCCGTTCCTCAGCGGTAGACCTCCCGGCGGTTGCCGATTTCCACCACGAGGACGCGAACCGCGTTGTCCTGAATGTCGCAAATGACGCGATAGTCGCCCAACCGGTAACGCCAGAAGCTGCCCAGCGGCCCCTTCAATGCCTTACCTGCGCTACGCGGGTCGTCCAGGGGTGCAATTCGTTCGCGTAGAAACGTGGTGATGCGCTTCGCTGTTTGAATGTCTAGTTTCGCCAATTGCTTGACTGCCGTTTCGGCAAGATCAATCTGCCAAACCATGATCGCGCTCCACCTCGTCAAGGGAGAACACTTTTTCTTGGCCCTTGCGGACACGCTCCAGCACTTCGGCGGCTAGGTAGTAGTCCTCCATGTCTTCGAGTCCATCCTCGATAATCTGCCGTAAGTAGAAAGCCTTGGTTCGCCCGGTTTGTGCAGAAAGAAAATCGAGGCGCTGCTCGATTTCCGGGGCAAGGCGTATGGACGTAGCCATTTCACAGCTCCTAATGGATTATCTGGGATGAATACATCTATTCACAAT
>JAIOJO010000131.1 GCA_019911985.1 Sulfuricellaceae bacterium
CGTCAACCCGGTGCCGGTGAGCGTGGCCCGCGCCATGGGCGCGGACATCGTGATCGCGGTCGATCTCAACCACCAGATCGTTGCCGGCAAGAATCTCAAGCCGCTGCTGCACGCGCCGAGCGGCGCAAGCGCGAACCCGCCGGGCGTGTTCTCGCGCTGGGTGGATAACTACCGCCAGACGATGCTGGAACTCAAGGCCAGATTGCTCGCCCGCGAAGCGCCGGGTGCGGCGCAGTTCACGCGTTGGGTTTCCCCGGAGCCGCTGCCCAGCATCTTCGAAGTGCTGCTGGCCTCGATCAACATCATGGAAACCCGCATCACGCAAACCCGTTTTGGCCTGGATAGCCCGGACATCCTCATCCAGCCGCCGCTGGGCCACATCCGTTTCCTGGAATTCGGCCGCGCCGAGGAAATCATCCGCATCGGCTACGAGCATGCGGAGCGGCAACTGGCTAGCCTGGACTCGGATTGGTGGGGGAGAGGAAAGCCGTGAGCAGGCTTGGCGCGGCCGGCATGGAAACGCTTGCCGTCATCGACTTCGAAACCACCGGCATGTCCCCCGGGCAAGGCGCTCGCGCCACCGAAATTGCCGTCGTGCTGGTGTGCGATGGCCGCATCGTCGACCGCTACCAAAACTTGATGAAAACCGGCGCTTACATCCCCCCTTTCATCG
This sequence comes from Sulfuricellaceae bacterium, assembly GCA_019911985.1. GTDB lineage: Bacteria > Pseudomonadota > Gammaproteobacteria > Burkholderiales > UBA9220 > JAIOJO01. The sequence goes on from JAIOJO010000131.1 coordinate 674, forward strand.
AAGAGCTGACGGGCATCAGCAACGCCATGACGCGCAACGCGCCGGCCGCCGACAAAGTGATGCGCGAGGTGGCGGACTTTGTCGGGGGCTACCCGCTGGTGGCGCACAATGCCGCCTTCGACAAGAAATTCTGGGATGCGGAACTGGCCCGGGCGGGCAAGGCCCGGCAACAGGAATTCACCTGTTCCCTGCTGCTGGCCCGGCGCATCTACCCCAACGCTCCCAACCACAAGCTCGGCACCCTGGTTCGATATGCCCAGGTGCCGGAGGCGGGCCGCTACCACCGCGCCCTGGCGGATGCCGAAATGACCGCCAACTTGTTCCTGCGTATGGAAGAGGAGCTGATTCGCCGCTACCGGCTGGACAGCGTGCCGCATGCGCTATGGCAGGCGATCCAAGCGACGCCGAAGAATAAGCTGGAGGCGTGCGTCGAACGCTTCCGGGGGAACGATTGAGGCGAGGAAAAAACGAATAAAAGGCCGGATTAAGCTTACGGGCTTTCACCGAGAGATCGCCCCGGCTTTAGCATACGCTCCGCCAGTCAGGTGGAGACGGTATCGATGAGCCGGATGGCGCCGAGCAAGCGGCCGTAGGCGTTCTGCTGAGCCTCGTTGGCGGGTTCGAGGGTGCGCCACCACACGATCAGTTGCTTGATCAGCGCACGGGCCGGTATCTGCTCCGGGGCGAGACCGGGGAAGCCTTCGAGCCCGAAGCTTCGCTCGACGTCCCTAAGGCAGGAGAAGATGTAGCCGCTGTCCGTTCCGAAATCAACCGGACTATCCGGGGTGCGGCTGGCCATGCGCAACTCGCTGAGTTCGGGGATGTCGTTCTTCATTGCTCCTGCAACTGTGCAAAGGCTACGCGCGCTTCGTCGAGCAGCCGATCCGCCGCGCGGAAGGCCTCTTCGCCCTGACGCAGAACCAGTGCGCCAAAGCTTTGCGCCAAGACGGCGGAAACGATCAGCGCGCTGGCGCGCTCACGCGGGCTCAGGGTTTATTAAAACAGCTTCTAAGGGTAATCGCGGTATCGCGGCCCCCGATTTGCGCCTGCCTATCCGGCGCCTCGCCGAACTTGATTTCAAAACCGGCGTCCTCCCCGTCGAGGGTACACGGGATATACCCGGCGAACTCGAATGGGACATAGGATTCGTCTATCGTCAGTTTGAAGCGCAGGCTCTCGATGGCCTCCTGTAGCGCCTGCCGGGCCGGAACCTGGTTGCGCTGCATAAAGGCAGTCTGTGAATGGGCCATGAATGGGCCATTTTCCTTCCTTATCGGCGATTACCGAATACAAAAAGCGTAAATGCCGGCTGTCCCGGAGGCGGGTTCTTGTGCTAGCCGAACAGGCCGTCGCGCAGGAAGGCCTTGTAGGCTTTCATGACCGGCTTGGGGATCGCCGCTTCGGCGTCGACGCGGAGCCGGTGGATGGCGTCGAGCGCCGCCGGGGTGGAGTACCGGCGCGCGGCGTCGATAGCCTCATGCACGGCGCGGCCGAAAAGCGGGGCGGGGCGGTGTCTGACGGCGTCGTAAATGGCCATCACCGCGTCCATCTCGCCGGGCAGCATCTTGCACTTGTTGTCGAGGATTTTCAGCACCACCGCGGTGGTGCAGTCCACCTGCTCGGGATTGAAGCCCGCCTCAATCGCCCATAGCGCCGCCGGATGGGGGGCGGGCTTGCCGGTTCCGGGCGCGGCGCTCATTTGCCGCCCGCTTGGTCCGACCAGCGCTCCGAGCGGAACGCGGTGGCGATCGCTGCGGCGCGGGCTTCCTGCAAGGCGCTGGCGGCTTCCGCTGCGCTCTGGCCTTCGGCGAACCGGATTTCGTCGATGCCGGCGCAGGCCTTTAGGGCGACGCCCAGCAAGGCGGCCTTGGGATAATCTTGGGCCGCGTGCCCCGGATAGGCGCGGTAGTCGCAGGCGCAAAGCGTCATCAACTGTCCGAAGCGTTCCGGCTGGTCGAAAGCGCCCAAGCGCTCCAGCATCGCGGCGACCGGCCCGGCACGGATTTCCGACACCCGGTGCACCCGCTCGCATTCGACGAGCGCCAGCAGGGCCAGGTCGCGGCAGTCCGCCGCCAGGCCGAAGCGTCTGCACAGCGCCTCGATGCGCGGCCGCCCGCGCTCGACGTGGCGATAGTGGATGGGCAGGTGCTCGGGCGGCGAAACCGACTTGCCGACGTTCATCGCCAGCGCGGCGAAGCGCACCGGCAGCGGCGCGCCGCAGCGGGCCGTCTCGTCCAACACGCGCAGCAGATGGCGGCCGATATCGACCTGCGGTGGATCGCCAGCGATTTGCGGGACGCCGAACAAGGCCGCCACCTCGGGCAGCACTTCCGCCAGCGCACCGCAGGCGTACAAGGCGCGGAACATATTCGAGGGCGCCTGGGCCATCAGGCCGCGGACCAGCTCCGGCCACACCTCGGCGGGCGCCAGGCCGGCCAGCGCGCCGGTTTCCACCTGATCGAACATCAGGTCCAGCGTCTCGTCGTCCGGCGTCCCGTCCGGGTCGGCGGAGAGTGCCGCGAGGCGCAGGATGCTGAGCGCGGGATGGGTTTGC
>JAIOJO010000132.1 GCA_019911985.1 Sulfuricellaceae bacterium
TGATTCGTCTTTCCGGCTTCAACGATGGCGAAATCAAAATCGTCTTCAGCGGGCTGCGGCCGGGAGAGAAACTCTACGAAGAATTATTGGCCGACGACGAGCATACGTTGCCGACGCCGCATCCTAAATTACGCATCGCGCAAGCGCGGCAGGCGAGCGGGGCTTGGCTTGACGCGCTGCTGCTGGAATTGAACCGGCAAGGCGCGTGCGACGACCGGCAAACGCGGGATTTCGTCTTGCGCTGGGTGCCGGAATATACCGAATTTCCCGCCACGGATGCACCAGATAATTTGGCTTAAATAAATGTCTCTAAAAAAGGTTACTCAATGACTGCAAAACGGGTTGTTTCCGTCATCGGCCTAGGCTACGTCGGCCTGCCGGTTGCCGTGGCTTTCGGAAAAAAGCAAAGAACCGTCGGTTTCGATGTCAATGCCCGGCGCCTGGCCGAACTGCAGGGAGGGCACGATCACACCGGCGAGGTGACGGCGGATGAATTGAAAGCGGCGGATATCCTGTATACCGGCGAGGTGGCGGATTTGCACCTGGCCGACTTCCACATCGTCGCCGTGCCCACCCCGGTGGACGATGCGCACAAGCCTGATTTGACGCCGGTGTTCAAGGCCTCGGAAAGCGTAGGCCAGGCTCTGAAAAAGGGAGACATCGTGGTGTACGAGTCCACCGTCTATCCCGGCGTGACCGAAGAGGAGTGCGTGCCGATACTGGAGCGCGTTTCCGGCCTCAAATGCGGGGTCGATTTCAAAGTCGGCTATAGCCCGGAACGCATCAACCCCGGCGACAAAGAGCACACCTTCACCAAGATTCTGAAGGTGGTGTCGGGCATGGACGAGGAATCGCTGCACATCGTCGCCGAGGTGTATGCGTCGGTGGTGACCGCCGGCGTGCACCGCGCGCCGACCATCAAGGTCGCCGAAGCCGCCAAGGTGATCGAGAACACCCAGCGCGATCTGAATATCGCTTTGATGAACGAGCTGGCGGTGCTGTTCGACCGCATGGATATCGACACCAATGCGGTACTCGAAGCGGCGGGGACGAAGTGGAATTTCCTGAAATTCAAGCCGGGCTTGGTGGGGGGGCATTGCATCGGGGTCGATCCCTATTACCTGACCTACAAGGCCGAGAAACTGGGTTACAGCCCGCAGGTGATCCTGGCGGGACGGCGCATCAACGACGGCATGGGGAAGTTCGTCGCCCAGCGGGCCATCAAGGAAATGATCCATGCCGGCCACAACGTGCTGGAAAGCCATGTGACCGTGCTGGGGCTGACGTTCAAGGAAAATTGCCCCGATTTGCGGAATTCCCGCGTCGTGGACATCGTCCGGGAATTGGAAGAGTACGGCGTCAAGGTCCAGGTGCACGACCCGCTGGCGGACGCGGAAGAAGCGGCCGCCGAGTACGCCATTCGCCTGCAGCCGCTGGAAAACCTGGCCCCGGCCGCCGCGCTTATCCTGGCGGTGTCGCACGATGAGTACAAGGCCTTGGACCCCCGGCGGATGCGCTCCCTGTGCGCCGAACGGCCGGTGCTGATCGACGTGAAGGGCTTGTTTCCGAAGCCGGATTACGAGGCCGCGGGTTTCCGCGTGTGGAGGCTGTGATGAGCGCCGCCTACGCCGCTTTGCAGGCCGAGTTGCAGGCTTCTCCCCGCCGCTGGCTGATTACCGGCGTGGCCGGGTTCATCGGCTCGAACCTGCTGGAAACCTTGCTCAAGCTCAATCAGCACGTGGTCGGACTGGACAATCTCGCGACCGGAAAACGGGAAAACCTGGCGGAAGTCCAGGGCTTGGCCGGGGAGGAGCAGTGGGACAATTTCACGTTTATCGAAGGCGATATTCGCGACCCGGCCGATTGCAAGCGTGCCTGCGCGGGCGTGGATTACGTGCTGCACCAGGCCGCGCTGGGTTCGGTGCCGCGCTCGCTGGAAGACCCGCTGGCGACCAACGAAACCAATATCACCGGCTTCCTCAATATGCTGACGGCGGCGCGCGATGCCGCCGTGCAGCGTTTCGTCTACGCCGCGTCGAGCTCCACTTACGGCGACCACCCGGCCTTGCCTAAGGTCGAGGAAAACATCGGCAAGCCGCTTTCGCCCTACGCGGTGACGAAATACGTGAACGAACTGTACGCCGAAGTGTATGCCCGCTGCTACGGTTTCGAGACCATAGGCCTGCGCTATTTCAACATCTTCGGGCGGCGCCAGGACCCGGATGGCGCCTACGCCGCGGTAATCCCCAAGTGGTTCTCCGCCTTGCTGCAGGGCGAGCCCATTTACATCAACGGCGACGGCGAGACCAGCCGCGATTTCTGTTATATCGACAATACCGTTCAGGCCAATTTGCTGGCGGCCTGCACCCGCGAGAAAGCGGCGCTGAACCAGGTCTACAACGTCGCCGTCGGCGACCGCACCACGCTCAACGACTTGTTCGAACAGATCCGCCGCAACGTGGTCGCGGTCTATCCCGATGCGCGGGCGGCCAAGCCGCTGTACCGGGATTTTCGCGCCGGCGACGTGCGCCATTCCCTGGCCGACATCGGCAAGGCCCGGCGCTTGCTCGGTTATGCCCCGACTCACGCCATTGAGGCGGGAATGCGAGAAGCGGCGGAGTGGTACATTCGCCGTTTCAGGCCGGAATTGCTGGGCAGCAAGAACGGCTGAACATAGGGTGTTTTGGCGTAACAGGCTTACTGATTTTTCCGGTAAGGCGTCAGCACTGTTTTTAGCATGGGAAAGTGCTTGGTGTTGAGGGTGACCAAGGTGCTGCCATTATGATGCGCGGTGGCGGCGATCAGGGCATCCATCAAACCGGTGCCGTGGCTTTTACCGTAGTTTCGTCGCCACAGGCCGGCTTGCACGGCGATGGCAGTATTGATGTCCATCACTTCCAGCAAAGAGATAAAGCGGTCGAGGACTTCGCGTTCATGTCCCTCGCGCACCCCCACATACAGCTCCGCTACCGTGACACTGGAAACCTGTAAAGTCTGGCTGGATTGCCTGAGGAAGGAAACGGCATCCGCTTGCCCTCTCAGGTAGTCGATCAACAAGTCGGTGTCTAACAACAGCGCGGTGGCCAAAAGCTATTCCCCTGCCGGAGCAATGCGGTCAGCCTCCCGCCGCAGCGCGGCGAAATCCGGCAAATCAGCACGGCTTTGCCACATACCAGCCGCTTCAGCCATGATTTGAGCGCGAGAATTAGCGCTTACCTGTTCGATCAACTGATCTACCGCTTCGCGAATCAACTGGCTCTGGGTTTTTCCGGTTCTATCGGCAATGTCCCGCAAGGCGTATTGCTCCTGCTCCGTGAGATAAATCTGTGTTCTAACCATGAGAATATTCCTTGTGATGTATACGCATAATGTATATTTATTCTTTCGTTGTCAAGAACTGCGATGAGCCATCACCTTGTCAAATCCGGCTAGGGCCTCGCCGACATCAGTGTCGACGACTTCCCTGTTTTCCGGCGGCAGCAGGACGTGGGATACGCCCCAGGGATACCCGCGGCGGCTGTCGGATTTTCGCGCCGGCGACGTGCGCCATTCCCTGGCCGACATCGGCAAAGCACAGCGTTTGTTGGGCTATGCGCCTAGCCACACGATAGTCTCGGGTATGAATGAAGCGGCGGATTGGTATATCCGCCGTTTCAAGCCGGAGCTGTTGACTAAATAATTCAGGGGCTTATAAGCTGGGTTGCGTCCCGGTTTTTTCCCACAAGCGATCGAATCCGGCCAAGGCTTCATCGACGCCGATGTCGCTGACTTTCCGGCTGGGCGCCTGCAGCAATTCATACGGAACGCCCCAGGGGTGCCAGTGCGCCGGGCTTTCGCTGCCGAAGAAGCACAGCACGGGCTTGCCGAATCCGGCGGCTAGATGCACCGGCCCGCCGTCGCTGCAAATCAGATAATCGCAGGCGGCAATGCCGGCCATCAAGGAGACGAGCGTCGGCGTGGGGAGGGGGACGACGCGTGGATCGTCGAGCGCGCCGATTATCCGATACGCCGCGGCGCTATCGCCGGGGAATAGCGGGTTGGCCTGATCTCCCGGCGCCCAGGTCAGGACTATCGTGCAATCGTAGCGTTGCAGCAGTTGGCGCGCGAGTTGCGCAAAGGATTCGGCCGGCCAGCGCCGGTTGGCTTCGCGCGCGCTGATATGCAGGCCTATTCGCGGCGCCGGATGCCGGCTTAACAGCGCCGCGATTTCTTCCGCGGCGAGCGGATCGGCCACCAACTCCAAGGGCGGAGGTGTACCGTCGATGCCAAAGAGCCGCCCCAAGCGGAAAACCCGTTCTACTTGATGCACACCCGTGAGCGGTGCGGGCGGCAAGGCCAGGTCGATATCCTGGGCCGGGTCGGCATAGCCCGCGATATGACGGGGCTGAACGAATTTGGCGAAGCGATAAGCGCTACGCTGGAAACCCGGCGCGGCGAGGATCACGTAATCCAGTTTCATCGCGCGCAGCCGCAGAATCAGCTTCAGGCGCGCCCAATAAATCGCGGCGACCGATTGTCCGGGCGACCGGTGCTTGGCCTTTTGGTAGCTGAATACCGCGTCGAGCGCGGTATTGCGGGCCAGCACCCCGGCATTGTAGCTATTCACCAGCGCGCCCAGCCAAGCATCGGGGAATTTCCGGCGCAGCGCGCGGATCAGGGGCGTGGTGCAAATCAAGTCGCCGATATTGTCGCGGCGGACGATCAGGATTTTTTTCATCGCGAAACCGGCCGCTCGTTCCGCTGGGGCGCCAACGCGAGAACCTGGGTGCAGGCCAGCAAAACGATCAGCATATTGGCCAGCGTGCCCTCCCAATAGCCGTTCGTCAGGTTTAACAGCAGGTAGGACAGGATCACGCCCAGGCTCCCGGCCAGGAACGGGCGGTAGGGCTGGCCGCGCCGGAATGCGCCGCTCAGAATGCGTTTCAGCGACTGCACCCAAAACTGGGCGTAGAGCAGCACGCCGATCAGGCCCATTTCGAACAGCAGTTGCAGCAGCAGATTATGCGGGTTGACCCGGCCGTAATGCGCCTTGCCTTGGGGCGCATAGTAAGCAATGATGTCCGCGCGCTGGCTCTTTTCCCAAATGCCTATCCAGCCCTTGTCGTTAATAACCCACGCCAGTTTTTTCCAGCCATAGCCGTAGCCGGCTATGAAGCGCTCGCGGACAACGTCCCATGCGCCCGCCCACACCGATAAGCGCTCGCTGAGACCGGCGTTGCTCACATAGGTAGCGGGATGTAGCAGGGATTGATACTTGCTCAACTCCGCGCCGCTGTAGTAGCTGAGACCGCCCGCCAGCAGCAGCGCCGCGCCGACGGCCAGCAGCAGGCGGTAGCGCTTGAGCAGCAAGGGGGTCAGCAGCGAGGATAGGGCGATGGCGATCAGGGCCGTTCTGGAGTTGTACAGCAATACGATAATGTAGCCACACGCCAGGGTGAGGGTAGCGGAAATTCTGAGCGGGAAACCCCAGTATTCCCTTTTTTCGCGGCTGAACAGGTAGAGCAGGGTAAATGGCAGATAAAATCCGGCATTGCTGGCATAGCCGTCGAGAAACATGTCGTGACTGATCATGCCGGGGTTAAAGGCGTTCACGCCGATGCGCAGAATTTCCTCAGCGGACAGTAGCGTAACGGCCATGAAGCTCGTCACGATCACCGTAAAGAGTTGCTGTATTTGCCGTGGCGAACGGAATTCGCCGAGGACGACCAGATACAGCAGGATTTGCGGCATTAAGGATTTCCGGGCGGCATTCAGGCTTTCCAGCGGATAGGGACCTAGAACCGATGCAAGGACGGCCCAGACGGCCAGCGCCAATAGGCCCAAGGTGGCGGGATCGGTGAATTCGGCCCAGTAAACTCGCCCTTGCTGGATCAGCCGGAAACAGAACAAGCCGAGCAGTAGGTAGAGGGATAAGAGGCGCAAGGCGTTGACATGGTTCAGCGGTTGCAGAAACACCAGCGCCAATAAAAGGAAGCGCATGGCTTGGGCTAGCTTATCGTCTGTCCGGAGAGGCTTGGAAAGGTTGTGAAATGTATATTCC
>JAIOJO010000133.1 GCA_019911985.1 Sulfuricellaceae bacterium
GCCATCAGGCGCGCCAGCGTGGTTTTACCGACGCCGGGCGGCCCCCATAGAATCATCGAATGCGGCTTGCCCGAGGCAAAGGCGAGGTTGAGCGGCTTGCCCGGCCCGAGCAGATGGCCCTGGCCGATAACCTCGGCCAGCGTCCGCGGGCGCAATTGCTCCGCCAGCGGCGCGGCGGGCGCGGCGGGCGCGAACAAATCACTCACCGATGACATCCGCCCCCTTGGGCGGCGTGAACGTGAAGCGATCGGGGGACAAAACGGGGTTACGCTGCAAGTCGGGGAAGCGAATCACCGTGGTCTGGCCGAAGTTGTCGCGCAACTCCATCACATCGAGCAAATCGCCCTTGAATCCCATGCGGATCAGCTCGAAACCGCTTTCTTTGCTTTTCGGCGTGGCTTCCAGCCATTCCAGCGAACCGCGCTTGCCCAAATCCTTGAGGACGAAGAACTTCTCCAGGTCGTTGCGCCCCGCCAGCAAGGCGGCCGGAGTGCTACCCAAGGCCTGGTCGAGCTTGCGCACGGTAACTTGCTTGAGTTCGGCGTCGTATACCCAAACCTTCTCGCCGTCCCCGACGATCAACTGACCTTGCGGCTTTTCGTAAGTCCAACGGAATTTACCCGGGCGGGAAAACTCCAGCGTGCCGTTCGCCTCCTGCACGGTCGCCAGTTTCTTGTCGAGCACGAGTTGCGTGAAGTGGGATTTGCCCGTCTGGGTGCTCTGCACGAACCGGTGCAAGCGGTCGAGGCTGGACGCCTGGGCGACGGATGCGCCCAGCAAACAGAGGCAACACGAAGCCGCCAGGAAATGACGCAAGAGAGTGGAAGTGATCTTCATTGGGATTGAGTTCCGATGCGGGTAAATTGAGTCATTTTTAGTCATTACGGTCGGGAACCAGGACTTCACGGTTGCCGTTGCTCTGCATACTGGAAACCAGACCCGCCGCTTCCATTTGCTCGATCAGCCGCGCCGCCCGGTTGTAGCCGATGCGCAACTGGCGCTGCACCAGGGAAATCGAGGCGCGGCGGGATTTCAGCACCACCGCCACCGCTTCGTCGTACAGCGGATCGGCTTCGGCATCCGTGGTGCCGCCCTCCCCGCCCGCGCTTTCGCCGCCTTCCACCGCGCCTTCGAGTATGCCTTCCACGTACTGCGGCTCACCGCGGGATTTCAGGTAATCGACGACGTGATGCACTTCGGCGTCGGACACGAAAGCGCCGTGCACCCGTTGCGGATAGCCCGTTCCCGGCGGCAGGTAGAGCATATCGCCCTGACCCAGCAGCGCCTCAGCCCCCATCTGGTCGAGGATGGTGCGGGAATCGATCTTGCTCGACACCTGGAACGCCACCCGGGTCGGGATATTGGCCTTGATCAGGCCGGTGATCACGTCCACCGACGGACGCTGGGTCGCCAGCACCAGGTGGATGCCGGAAGCGCGCGCCTTTTGCGCTAGGCGCGCGATCAGCTCTTCGACCTTTTTGCCCGCCACCATCATCAAGTCGGCCAATTCGTCGATGAATACCACGATCAGCGGCAGCTCTTCGAGCGGCTCGGGGTTGTCCGGCGTCAGCGTAAACGGATTGGTTTTTTTCTTCCCGGCCTTTTCCGCTTCGCGCAGACTTTGGTTGAAGCCGGCCAGATTGCGCACGCCCAGCGCCGACATCAGACGGTAGCGCTTCTCCATTTCCGCCACACACCAATTAAGGGCGTTGGCGGCATGCTTCATATCGGTGACCACGGGCGCCAGCAAATGGGGAATACCCTCGTAGATCGAGAGCTCCAGCATCTTCGGATCGACCAGGATCAGTCGCACTTCGGACGGCGTCGCCTTGTACAGCAGGCTGAGTATCATCGCGTTGATCGCCACCGACTTGCCCGAACCGGTCGTCCCCGCCACCAGCACATGCGGCATTTTCGCCAAATCGGCCACCACCGGCTTGCCGGATATATCCTTGCCCATCGCAATGGTCAGCGGCGAATGGTTGTCGGCGTAGATTTGCGCGCTGAGGATTTCCGAGAGCCGCACCACCTGCCGTTTGGGGTTGGGTATCTCCAGGCCCATGCAGCTTTTGCCGGGTATCGTTTCCACCATGCGTATGCTTACCACCGACAAGGCGCGCGCCAAGTCCCTCACCAAATTGACGATCTGGCTGCCTTTCACGCCCACTGCCGGTTCGATTTCGTAACGGGTAATCACCGGGCCGGGCAGCGCCGCCACCACTTTGACCTCGACGCCGAAATCCAGCAGTTTGCGCTCGATCAGGCGCGAGGTGAACTCCAGCGTGTCCACATTGAGGGTTTCGGTGACTTTCTCGGCCTCGTCCAGCAAGTGCAGGGGCGGCAATTCGGAATCGGGCATATCGGCGAACAAAGGCGCCTGCTTTTCCTTGATCACGCGCTCCGATTGCGGAATGTCCGTCACCGGCGTTTCGATCAGCAAGGGCTCGTGGTCTTCGTGGCGCCTTTTCTCCACGGCCACGTATTCTTCGCGCCGCGAGAAGGCCTCCTTGCCCAAGCGGCGGTCTTGCCAGCCACGCCAAAACTCGATGCTGCGCAAATAGCTCGTTTCGAGAAATCCGCCCAGGCTTTCGATCAAGCTCAGCCAGGACATTCCGGTAAACAAGCTGAAGCCGATGGCGATCAACAACAGCAGCCCCAGCGTCGCTCCGGTAAAACCCAGCGAACGATACAAAGCGCCGCTCAGAATGGCGCCTATCATGCCGCCCGGCGCAAGGGGCAGCACCACTTTGAGGGAGTACAGCCGCAGCGACTCCAAGCCGCTGGTCCCCAACAGCAGAATCAGGAATCCCGCTCCGGCGATGACCAGGGAGCGGCGCTCGGCGACGCTATCGATGCGGCGGTAACCCCAC
>JAIOJO010000015.1 GCA_019911985.1 Sulfuricellaceae bacterium
TGCGGAGACAGACAGGATAAGCAAGGAGCAGGAACTCGATGCGGCAAAAGAGAAAGACGAAGAAATCCGGTCTCTGAAAGGCGACTGCAATATCAAGGACGAGGAAATCCGGTCGCTGAAGCAAATCTGTGAAGAGCGCGAGAGCGTGATATTTCAGTTGGATGATCGGGTCAAGTTCCTGGAGCGGACCAACATCCTGAGAAAGATTCTGGCGCTGGTGCGGTACGCGCTGATCATGGTGCTGTCGGTAATTAAAAAGCGGGTGATGTCATGGTTTGCGCCACAACTTGGTGTCTTGCGGCAATATTCACCACGACCGCTGAATCTTCCGCAACGGTATGCGCAAACTGGAGGCCCCACACGCCCGCCGAAAATTTCCATCGTGACGCCTTCCTACAACCAGGCGGCTTATCTGGAGGGAACCGTGCGTAGCGTAGTCGAGCAGGGCTATCCGGATCTGGAATATGTCGTCCAGGACGGAGGTTCGAAAGACGGTTCGGTGGAGATATTGGAGAGCTACTCTGATCGGCTGGCCTTTTGGGAGTCGAACAAGGACAAGGGGCAGACCAACGCCATCAATCTGGGTTTCCTCCATACGAGCGGGGAGATTATGGCCTATCTGAATTCCGACGACATGCTGTTGCCCGGCGCACTTGCCTATGTGGCCGCCTATTTTGAAACGCACCCGGATGTGGACGTGGTGTACGGCCACCGCATCATCATCGATGAGACCGACCAAGAGATTGGTCGCTGGATATTGCCGCCACACGATAATGAAGTGCTGTCTTGGGCAGATTTCATTCCCCAGGAAACCCTATTTTGGCGGCGGCGGGTCTGGGACAAGATTGGGGGTTCCCTGGACGAAAGCTTCCACTTTGCGATGGATTGGGATTTGCTCCTGCGCTTACGCGACAGCGGCGCGAAATTCGTTCGATTGCCCCGTTTTCTTGCGGCTTTCCGCGTCCATCCTCAACAAAAAACTTCGACGGAAATCACCGATACGGGATTCAAAGAAATGGGCCGGTTGCGTGAGCGGTGTCATGGTAGGGTGGTGAGCGCCGGGGAAATCAAAAGGGGGGTGGCGGCTTATGTGGCTCGCCACATCGTTTACGACAAGCTGCAACAATGGTTCCGCAATTGACTGCAGTTTGAGACTCCCGATTCAACTCTTCCACGAAGACCCTCGTTTTTATCTAGTCAGCCCTGAAATACCACTGATGATTCCTGCATAAATATTGGTATTTAGGGGCCGACTAGATACTTTGATATCCTGCTCGTCACTGATTTTTATCGAGCGAGGGGGTAGATCGACACATATTCTAAATGCCATTTCACCGGCCTGGACAAATTCCTTTCTTCTTGCCCGTGAAATTTGTGATCCTTATGTTTTACTTTGGCTTGGAAAATAACATGAAAATTCTTGTTACTGGCAATATGGGCTACATAGGCCCCGTATTAAGCGAGCACCTTCGCACAAACTACCATGATGTTGAAATCATTGGTTATGACACTGGTTTTTTTGCGCACTGTCTAACTAATGCGAGCAAGTTACCCGAGGTTGGTGTTTCTCATCAGTATTTTGGAGATCTGCGCGATTTTCCAGCGCAGCTAATGGATGGGATTGACGGAGTCGTTCATCTTGCTGCGATTTCAAATGACCCTATGGGCAATCAATTTGAAAAGGTAACTGAGGATATCAACTTCAAGGCAAGCCTTAGAGTTGCGGAGTTGGCAAAAGAATTTGGTGTAAGGAGTTACGTATTCGCCTCTAGCTGTAGCATGTATGGTATTAGCGAAGGGGCGCCACGTAAAGAAACCGATCCACTGACACCACTTACGGCCTACGCTCGGTCAAAAGCTGCCATGGAAGAATCGCTTGCATCCATGAAGCTAGGCGATATGAATGTCACCTGCCTTAGATTTGCGACAGCCTGCGGAATGTCAGAGCGATTAAGGCTGGATTTGGTTCTGAATGACTTTGTTGCCTGCGCCTTGACTTCAGGTGAGATCACCGTATTGAGCGACGGGTCTCCCTGGCGTCCATTAATTGATGTGAAAGACATGGCTAGAGCTATCGGCTGGGCGTTGTTCAGAAATAAAGACAATGGTGGGCAGGTAGTGAGCGTCAATGTTGGTAGTGATTCGTGGAATTATCAGGTCAAGGATCTCGCGGTCGCAGTTAGTGAGAATATTCCTGGTGTTAATGTTTCAATTAACAAAAATGCACCCCCTGATAAACGGTCTTATCGCGTTGATTTCTTACTCTATCGGCAGCTTGCACCGAGCCATCAGCCTTTGATGACGCTACAGCAGTCAATCTCTGAACTTAAGCGAGGTATCGAAGGGATGGGGTTTAAGGATGCGAATTTTCGACAGTCGGATCTTATGCGATTGAAGATGCTAGAGCGCCATATGAATGAAGGGCGTTTGAGTTCAAATCTCAGGTGGACTGCTTAACAGGTCGTATATGAACGCCTCCGAAACGTAAAGAAACTGATCTATAGGAATAGGGAGAGGCGCATGCAGTCGTATATCCGGCATCGATATAGTGGACTCTGTTTGGTCCGTGCCGATATAGAATCTACTCACGGAGCGTCAATCGTTACAAGCGGCAGGCGTAAGCGGTCGGCAGAGTTATCGGCGTCAATCCGTGTAGGTGCGACCTGAAATCGGTTTGCTTTCAGATAATTTGGAGTGGATCAAGTGAAGTTTACGGAACAGCATAAAGAAGAGGCCAAGTCGTTCGATCATAGGATGCAAGAAAGGGGGATCGCAGGATTTATTCCGGACTTGAGAGAAGGGGTGAAATGCGAGTACTTCTATAAGAGCTTTTTTCGCGACCCATATTTAATGCGCTTATACCTAGGGCAGATTGCGAAATGGTTTAATGATTCCCTGATAAAATATGCGGGGCAAAATCTGACAGTCTTGGATGTTGGATGTGGTCCTGGAATTGTATCCCTTGAAATTGCTAGAAATGGGCATCATGTCACCGGAATAGATATTTCTGAAAAGTCGCTATCTCTTGCAAAAAAAGCATTAAACAATAATTATCATACAGATAATTTTGGCTCTCTACAGTATGCATTGTCGCCATTCGAAGAAATTGAAGGAACCTATGACGCGATAGTTTTCTCAGGCTCGTTGCACCATTTTTCAAACATTGACAGTGTAATTACCAAATCCCGATTTCATTTGAAAAAGGAAGGGTTAATTCTTTGTTATGAGCCTTGGCATGAAAAATGGACTATGCAAGACGCCGCCATCGTGGCTTTGTTAAGGTTGGTCCTTTCTATAACAGGGTATTGGTATGAAACATACCCTGAATTATCAAAAATAACAGGGGGAAACTTTGATGCATTCACGGATGAAATCCATCGCGAATATCTTATAGAACGTGATAAAAACGAACCCGGTGGGCAGTCTCCCCATGACAATGATTCCACCGGTGACGAGATAATTGCTGCATTAAATGAGGGGTTTCATCTGCTTGAGTTCAAGCCCGGTTTCTCATTTATTTATCGTTTTCTGGGTGGAATAAGAGGCCCGGATCAAATCCTGCAACAACTAGCGGATCTTTTTACCGCATTCGACCAATATAGTGTCGAAAGAGGATACATGAATCCGAACGCTTTTTTTTATGTGGGAAGAAAAAGATAGATCACGCGGATTCGGGTATCTTGAATTTTGTAAACGGGGTTTGGTCAGAAGTCGATATCCCGACGGTGCGATCTGCAGCACCTTGCAAATCGGCTCAACCCCGTGGCTATCGCGATGCCAGTCGACGAAGGCTCTCATGACTTGAAGCGGCGGTCGAGCTCCGCCTGGGCAAAAAACGCGCTGGCCAGCCGCAGAATCTCATTGGCTTTGCGCAGTTCCTTGACTTCACGTTCCAGGGCTTTAACACGCTCACGCTCAGCCGTGGTCACGCCGTCTCGCAAGCCGCTGTCCGTCTCGTGCCGACGCACCCAGCGGCGTAGCGTCTCGGCCGTGCAGCCAATCTTGGATGCAATAGAAACGATTGCCGCCCACTGCGATTCGTACTCATCCTTGGCCTCAAAGACCAGGCGCACTGCGCGCTCCATCACTTCGGGCGAATATTTCTTTGATTTCTTCATGGCTCCATTCTCTCAAAGATTGGAGCCTCCTCAAAATCCGGGACGGTTCAAATGGCAGCGAAGAATCAGCCTGTGCCGCCTGTGCCAAGTAGTTTGCCTCGCAACTGGGTTTGTGCCAAAATCCGTGGTTTTCAATTGACTCTACATGATGTGGGTAAGGTGGCGGTCGCTGCCAACTCGCATTTCAGTGAGTCTTGCTGCGAATAAATTCTCATTATGCACAAACAAAGGGTTGTTTCGGTAATCGGGCTCGGCTATGTCGGGCTGCCGGTGGCCGTGGCTTTTGGGCGAGGGGCGAAGACCATCGGTTTCGATGTCAACCCGAAGCGTATCCGTGAACTCCAGGCCGGACACGACCACACGGGCGAGGTGGCAGAGGAGGAACTCCGGGGTGCGGATATCGTATACACCGATTTGGTGGACGATTTGAGGCTGGCGAACTTTCATATTGTCGCAGTGCCTACGCCGGTTGATGAAGCGCATCAGCCTGATCTCGGCCCGGTACTGAAGGCATCGGAAACCGTCGGCAAGGCCTTGAAAAAAGGCGACATCGTTGTTTACGAATCGACCGTTTATCCCGGCGCCACCGAAGAAGATTGCGTGCCGGTGCTGGAACGCTTTTCCGGGCTTAAATGCGGGGTTGATTTCAAGGTCGGCTACAGTCCGGAGCGCATCAATCCCGGCGACAAGGAGCATACTTTTACCAAGATCAAAAAGGTGGTTTCCGGCCAAGACGCCGAAACCTTGGAAATCGTGGCGCGTGTGTACGAATCGGTGGTCACCGCAGGCGTACACCGCACCGGTTCGATCAAGGCCGCCGAGGCGGCAAAAGTCATCGAGAACACGCAACGGGATTTGAACATCGCGTTGATGAACGAGCTGGCGCTGATTTTCGACCGCATGGGCATCGATACCCAGGAGGTTCTGGAGGCTGCCGGCAGCAAGTGGAATTTCCTCAACTTTAAACCTGGCCTGGTTGGCGGTCATTGCATCGGCGTCGACCCTTATTACCTCACGCACAAGGCCGAGAAGCTCGGTTATATTCCACAGGTGATTCTTGCCGGACGCCGCATCAATGACGGCATGGGGCGTTTCATTGCCCAACGTACGGTGAAGGAAATGATCCGCGCCGGCCATAATGTAATGGATAGCACAGTGACTATCCTTGGCCTGACTTTCAAGGAAGATTGCCCGGATTTGCGCAATTCCAGGGTGATCGACATTGTCCGTGAGCTTGAGGACTATGGCGTGAATGTGCAGGTTCACGACCCCTTGGCTGACGTTGACGAAGCCAAGGCTGAATATGATGTCGATTTGTGCAAATTGGAAGACCTGATGCCAGCCGATGCGGTAGTTATCGCGGTGGCCCACCGTGCTTACCGTGAGATATCTATGCCCAACTTAATGGCCCTGATGAAAGCAAAGCCGGTATTGATCGACGTGAAGTGCATCTTTGACCGGCAGGCCATGCGCGCGACGGACGTTCGATTGTGGCGGCTGTGATTCAGGCGGTGTCTGCATACGAGCAGGTCAAATCCCGGCTTGCGGCGGTCCCGTCCACCTGGCTGATTACCGGCGTCGCTGGTTTCATCGGTTCGAATTTGCTGGAAACCCTGCTCAAGCTCGACCAAAAAGTCGTGGGTTTGGATAATTTTGCGACCGGCCTGCCCGGTAATCTTGAGGAAGTGCAAGGTTCTGTTTTGCCACGGCAGTGGGGAAAATTCCGCTTCCTGGAGGGGGATATCCGCAGCCTCGACGACTGCCGCCAGGCCAGCGCAGGCGTCGAATATGTGCTGCATCAGGCAGCACTCGGTTCGGTGCCGCGTTCCATCGAGAATCCGCTTGCGACCAACGAAACCAATATCACCGGCTTCCTCAACATGCTGACGGCGGCTAAGGATGCCGAAGTGCGGCGTTTCGTCTACGCGGCGTCCAGTTCTACATATGGCGACCATCCGGATCTACCCAAGGTCGAGGACCGGATCGGCAAGCCGCTTTCGCCGTATGCCGTGACAAAATACGTGAACGAGCTTTACGCCGATGTTTTCGACCGTTGTTACGGGTTCAAGGCAATCGGCCTGCGTTACTTCAACATCTTCGGCCGCAGGCAAGACCCCAACGGCGCCTATGCCGCTGTGATACCGAAGTGGTTTGCCAGCCTGTTGCGCGGCGAACCGGTCTACATTAACGGCGATGGCGAAACCAGCCGGGATTTCTGTTATATCGAAAACGCCGTACAGGCCAATCTGCTTGCGGCCTGCGCCGACGACAAAGTTGCCGCTCAGGTGTATAACGTCGCCGTGTCGCAGCGTACTACCCTCAATGAGTTGTTCCGGCTCATCCGGGAGCAAGTCGCAATCGTGGCCCCCGAGGTGGCCAGCGCAGAGCCGGTCTTCCGCGATTTTCGCGCCGGGGATGTGCGCCATTCGCTGGCGGACATTAGTAAAGCTAAGTCTTTGTTGGGCTACCAGCCGACTCATACGCTACAGCCAGGCCTGGCGGAGGCGGCTTCCTGGTATATCGGACGGGAAAGGCAATAGCCGGAGTTACTTGAGAGTGGTTGGATGAAAGCAATTAGAGAGTCCGTCAGCACTACCGGCCCGATCAGCCGAAGCAAACACTGCAACTGGAAACTTGGCCGGTCAATGCAATTGATGCCAAAATACTCGAAGATGTTTTGGCGGGTAGTGAAGAAAATGCCGTTGGAGCAAAGGAGTGGTCAGGTGGTCACCATACCCTTGCTGGCGTGATGGATGAAAACCCGGTAAATAAATTTTCGCAAGATGAGGTTACATTGTGGATGTGGCAATTTTTGAAAATTTGAACGAGTTGATTATTGAGATAAGAGGCGAGAAGGTTTTGCTCGATGCTGACGTGGCTCAAATCTATGGGGTTGAGACAAAAAGAATCAATGAGGCTGTAAAAAACAACCCAGAAAAGTTTCCTGATGGGTACGTATTGGAGCTTGATAAAAGCGAGTGGGACTCATTGAAGTCGAAATTTTCGACTTCAATGAAAGGGGGCAAGGTGAAGCTGCCGAGCGCATTTACCGAAAAAGGTTTGTATATGCTTGCCACAATACTCAAAAGCCCACAAGCAACCCAGGCAACGATTTCGATAGTCGAAACTTTCTCAAAAATCAGAGAGCTTTCAAGAAGCATCAAAGAACTATCCATAGTTCAGGATAAAGCCGATCAAAAATCGCTGATGCAAAAAAGCGGCGAACTAATCGCCGAAATTTTTGATGAGGATTTGCAAACGAGCGATACGGAGACATCTATCGAACTAAACTTTGCAGTGTTGAAGTTCAAACACACGATAAAGAAGAAAAATAAATGAAAGAAATTTCAGAATCTGTCAGCATCATCATCCCCGCGTATCAGGAGTGCGGCGCGATTGGCGGGGTGGTGCGTGACGTGTTGCAGGTGGCA
>JAIOJO010000134.1 GCA_019911985.1 Sulfuricellaceae bacterium
GCCATGCACGGCCTGGGCATCCCGACCACGCGGGCGCTGTGCCTCGTCGGCAGCGATCTGGAGGTATACCGGGAAAACATCGAAAGCGGCGCGCTGGGGCTGCGCTTGGCGCCGTCGCATGTGCGCTTCGGCTCCTTCGAGGTGTTCTACTACCGCGGCCAAGCGGATGAAATCAAAACCCTGGCCGATTATGTCATCGCCCGCCATTACCCCGAATTGCTGGGCCATGCCGACCTCTACCCCGCCTTCCTGCGCGAGGTGGCCCGGCGCACCGGCCGCCTCATCGCCCAGTGGCAGGCGGTCGGCTTTGCCCACGGCGTGATGAATACCGACAATATGTCTATCCTCGGCATCACGCTGGATTACGGCCCCTTCGGCTTTCTCGACCACTACGAGCACGCTTACGTCTGCAATCATTCCGACCATGCGGGACGCTATGCTTTCGACCAGCAGCCCGACGTCGCCGCCTGGAACGTCAGCCGCCTGGCCCAGGCGCTGACCTTGTTGATGCCGGTGGAGGACGCCAGCGCCGCGATGCGCGAATACCGGCTCGCGTTCACCGGGCATTACATCGAGCTGATGGGACGCAAACTCGGGCTGACACAGCCGGAACAGCGCGACCTCGGCTTAATGACCGGCCTGCTCGACTTGCTCCATCACAACCGGGTCGATTACACGATATTTTTCCGCAGCCTGGCTTCTTTCCGGCAAGGCGAGGGGGAAACCCACACTTTGTTGCGCGATATGTTCCTCGACCGGCCCGCCTTCGACGCCTGGGCCAAGGGCTACGCGGCGCGTCTGCGCGCCCAGAACCTGCCCGACGCCGAGCGCAAGGCGCGCATGGACGCCGTCAACCCCAAATACATCCTGCGCAATTACTTGGCGCAGACGGCTATCGAGAAAGCCGAGAAAGAGCAGGATTTTTCCGAAATCGACCGCCTCCTGGCCGTGCTGAAAGATCCCTACGCCGAACAGCCGGAACAGGCAGCGTATGCCTCCCCGCCGCCCGATTGGGCGAGCCGGATACAAGTGAGCTGTTCGTCTTGAAGGGCCGCCGCCTCGCGATGATCGCCAGGATTTTCATCGCGGCACTCTCGACCGGGCCGCTTGCCGGCTGCGGCAGCGAGCTGGCATGGTCGGTGGCGAACGGGATTAAGGCTATCCAGTTGTGTCAGGACGACGGGGGATTGAAGCGCATGCTCGACAACAAGGCCGCCAAATTCTCGGCGGAATGCGAGAATGGCCGCATCGTTTCCGGCTCGACCGAATAGGCCGAAGCGCTTATTGCCACGAACTCAAGACCGCTTTGATCGCCTCGTCGCTCACCGGCGTCGGCAAAGCGGCATCGATGCGCAGGCGCTCGCGGACTTTCGCTAAGACCGCTTCGTCCTTAGGCTCGTAAAACACCAGCACACGGATATCCGGCAAGGGCTGCAGCGTTGCCAACAGGGACTCCAAATTGCTGAGACGATCGCGGAAATCGGTCTGGGAATAAAAATCCGCCGCGATAATGTCGGGCTTGTTTTTACGCACCAGGGAAATCGCCTTGCGCACCTGCCACTCGGCCATCACCTCAAAACCCAGCGTTTGGTAGAACGCGGGCAAGCGGGAATGCGGGAAAAACTCGATTACGGCGAGGAGTTTTTTGGCGGACGCCGTCATGGCGTCGCCAGGTTTGCATCGCCCGCATCCAGAAAACACCGCGTTTTCAGCGCGACTCGAAGCTCAATGGCCGCGTCCGCTGGACGCCTCATTTCGTCGTGGGATCCGCCTCATCTTCGGCGGGAAGTGGATTTTCTTCAGTGGGTTTAGGCGCATTTTTAAGCGCTTTTTGTTGCAGTTTTTCTTCCCGCTTTTTTTTCTTTGTCAATTCTTTCTGGCGCTTTTCATATTGAAAATT
>JAIOJO010000135.1 GCA_019911985.1 Sulfuricellaceae bacterium
AGATTCGGATTGCGGAACCCAGCAGCAGGGCAAGAACCAGTATCAGTACGAAAAGGCCGAGCGAACCAAATTCAAAAGCCATTTTGCTTCTCCTTAATGTCGCGCCTAAGCTGAATACTAGGCCGCATTCGCAGCAACCGCCAGGAACGGGAGACGCTTTCGCAGATTCATTGCAGCCCGCGCGGAAATGAGACTATATTGTGGATTCCTCCCCCTGCGGTTTTGAGACACACCATGGAATATATAAACTGGCTGCCCCGCGATGGAACACATCTCCTTTTCGTGCTGTTCCTGTCTTTTCTTATTGGGCTGGAGCGCGAAGAACGCAAAGCCAGCGAAACCCACTATGCATTCGGGGGCGTGCGCACTTTTCCGCTGATTGGGCTTATCGGCTATTCCATGGCCGTGCTATCGGGCGACGAACTGATGCCGCAGGTTTTGGGGTTTGCCGTGGTCGCGGGATTCTTGTTGATATCCTACTGGCACAAAATCGCCACATCCACTTATTCCGGCGTCACCTCCGAGATGTCCGGCCTGGCCACCTATTTGGTGGGCGCTCTTGTCCATCACGAGATGCTTTGGATTGCCACCGCGCTTACCGTGGCCAGCGTCCTCTTGCTGGAACTTAAGGCCGGGCTGGAAAGTTTGGCGAAGCGTATCGAACCGACGGACATTCTCACTTTTACCAAATTCCTGCTGCTGTCGTCCGTTATTCTGCCGCTGCTGCCCGACACGCCATTCAGCCAATTTCAGATCAATCCTTTCAAGACCTGGCTGGTGGTCGTGGCGGTAAGCGCCGTTTCGTATGGCAGCTATGTGCTGCAAAGGCTGACCAAGGGCCGGGGCGGCGTCATCCTCGCGGCGATTCTCGGCGGAGCGTATTCCTCCACGGTTACCACGGTCGCGCTGGCTAAAAGATCGGTGAGCGAGGAACAGCCCCACCTGTTCGCCGGCGGGGTGCTGATCGCCTCCGGGATGATGTATCTGCGTCTGGCGATTCTATTGGCGCTATTCAACCAGGACTTGATGAACCGGCTGGCGCTGCCCTTTATAGCGCTGGCGGGTCTGGCAATCGTTGCCGGCTGGCTGTGGTCGCGGCGGGGAGATGCAAGCGCGCAGAAGGCGAAGAGCGAGTTCGAGCCCAAGAATCCGCTCGAAATCAGCACCGCGCTTCTTTTTGCACTGCTCTTTGTGGCCATGCTGATGGCGACTCACTTGGCCATCGAGTATCTGGGAAAGTCCGGCGTGTATACGCTGGCCACCATCATGGGCGTCACCGATGTAGACCCCTTCATCATGAGCATAACCCAGGCGGTGCCGACGCTGACGCCCTTGCAGGTGGCCTCGTCCGGAATCCTGATTGCCGCGTCCAGCAACAATGTCGTCAAAGGCGTTTATGCCTACGCCCTGTCTTCCCGTCAAACGGGCATCCAGAGCTTAGCTTTCTTGCTGGGTTTGGCCGTATTGGGCTTGCTGCCTTTGCTTTGGTCGTGACGGTACGCTTAAAAAACTAGGCCGCGAACGGGTCAATTCCTGGAATTATTAGCGCCATCCCAAGTCGGGCTGAAAAACCCCGACTACTACAAAATCACCCTCGTTGTAAATAATCTCCTTCATGTAGCCGAGTGCGGTAAACATCCCATACCGCTCAAGTAAAGTTCCTCCTATTATTAATTCAAGTTAATCAGCGATGGATCAATAGGAGGGTCAAGTGAATCAATCTCGACGCGACTTCTTGCGTGCCTTGCCGGCCATTACCGCCGGGGCGGCGATCGCTCCGTCTGCGGCCTTCGCCGCAACGGCTGAGCCAGGCAGCGAAACCAAGCACCGCTGGGCGATGGTGGTGGATGTGCGAAAATGCATCGGCTGCCAGGCCTGCACGGTTTCCTGCATCATGGAAAACGCCGTGCCGGAAAACAGTTTCCGCACCATCGTTTCCACTTACGAGGTGCACGACGACACCCGCACCGGCACTTACATGCTGCCGCGCTTATGCAATCACTGCGCCAATCCGCCCTGTATTCCGGTGTGCCCGGTCGGTGCGACGTTCCAGCGCAAGGATGGCGTGGTGGTGGTCGACGGCGACCGCTGCGTCGGCTGCGCTTATTGCGTGCAGGCCTGCCCTTACGATGCGCGCTTCATCAACCACGATACCGGCAAGGCGGACAAGTGCACGTTTTGCGCTCACCGCGTCGATGCCGGTTTGCTGCCGGCCTGCGTCGAAACCTGCGTGGGCGGCGCGCGGATTTTCGGCGACATCGACGATCCGGACAGCGCCGTCCGCCATCTGATCGACGAGAACAAACTCAAGGTGCTGAAACCCGAAATGGGCACCCAACCCCATGTGTTCTACCTGGGCCTGGACGAACGCTTCCAAGGGCGCGTCGAAGGCCAAGGCACCTTGTGGCAACCCAGCAAACACGGAGCATAAATCATGGACAGCCAAATTATCGAAGTGCTCAACGTCACGCGCGAAACCGCTTGGCTACCCTGGGCCGTGCAATACTTCTTTCTGATCGGGCTAAGTTACGGCAGCTTTATGCTGACGCTGCCGTATTTTGTTTTCGGCAAAATGCAGCACGAAAGGCTGGGCCGCCTAGCACTGCTCGGTGCCTTGGTTTGCGGCTTGACGGCGCCTGTCGCCTTGCTGGCCGACCTGCACGGGCCGGGGCGTTTCTTAAACTTTTACCTGCACTTCCAGCCGCACTCGTGGATGTCGTGGGGTTCCTTCTTTATTCCTCTCTATCTCGGCGGCTTGCTGGTCTATGCCTGGCTGGTCATGCGGGCCGACTTCGCCCGCCTCGGGCAGGCCGGCACCACGCTTGCAGCGCGGCTGTACCGGCTGGCCGGGTATGGCGGCAAGGCACCGCAATCGGCCATCGCGGCGGCCGCACTGGTGGCCTTGCTCGGTGCGATTCTCGTGGCGCTGTATACCGGCATGGAAGTGATGGTGATCCGCGCCCGCCCCTTGTGGAATACGCCGTTCTTGCCCTTGCAATTCGCGGCGACCGCTTTCGCCGGCGCCATCGGCCTGATGTTGTTGTTCAATCGTTTAATCGTCGGCCGCAATACGCAACTGGAAGTTGAGCTGAATCGCCTCTTAGCCCTTACCTTGGCGCTGGTGTTGGCCTTGGGCGGCGTTTGGCTGTTCGTCAGCCTATCCGGGATCAGCCCGTCGCACAGCGCCGCGTTCAATCAAGTGGCCGGTATGGCGCAATGGCAATTGACGGCGGTTTGGGCGGTGCTGGCGACTGTCGTTCCGATGGTGCTGGCGATCCGTTTCCCGGCTTCGAGCGGCCTGCTGACCGGTCTGATTGCGGTGCATAGCGCGTGGATGATGCGCTGGACTATTTTTATCGGCGGCCAGTCCATTCCCAAAACCGGGGCCGGTCTGTACGACTACCACCTGCCGCTGGGCAGCGACGGCTTGCTCGGCATCGCCGGCACGGCGAGCCTGTGGATCGCGCTGCTGCTCTTGATGCTGGACTATCTGCCGTGGGCCGGGCAAGCATTCGGCGAGCGCAAGCAAACCAATGCACTCGCGGCTGACGCGATTACATCGAACTAAGGAGATTCTCATGGAAAGCAAGCGTCGTTCATTTCTGCGCACTGCCGCAATAGGCGGCGGCCTTACCGCCTTCGCCGCCGGTTTTTCGACCACGGCCGGCCGTATGGTCGGCCACGTGCTCGGCAAGGACAAACCGAAACAGCGGCTGAACGGCAATTCGCTGGCGCCCGAGTTCACCGTGAACCCCGCCACCGGTGCGCTGAGCGTCAACCCGGATCAGCAGGTCAGCTATACCATGTGCCTGGGCTGCACGACTCTGTGCGGCGTGCGGGTGCGCATCGACAAAACATCCGGCAAAGTCTTGCGCGTGGCGGGCAATCCGTACAGCCCGCTTTCAGCCGATCCGCCGCTCCCCTTCCAGACGCCGATCCGGGATAGCTTCGTGGCGCTCACGCGCTATGAGGAAAAAGGCCTGGCGGGGCGATCGACCGCCTGCGGCCGCGGCAACGGCGTGTTGGAGCAAATCGATTCGCCGTATCGCGTGCTGGCTCCGATGAAACGCGTCGGGCCGCGCGGCGGCGGGCAATGGCAGCCTATCGCCTTCGACCAGTTGATCAAGGAGATCACCGAAGGCGGCAACCTTTTCGGCGAGGGCGAGGTGCAAGGCTTGCGCGCCTTGCGCGACCTGCAGACGCCGATCGACCCGCAGCAGCCGGAATTCGGCCCCAAGGTCAACCAGGTCGGCCTCATGGCCAGCGTCCCCGATGGCCGCCTGGCCTTGGTCGAACGCTTCATCAAGCAATCCTACGGCAGCCTGAATATGGTAGGCCACGGCTCCTACTGCGGCAGCGGCTATCGCGCCGGTTCGGGGGCGATGTTCGGCGACATGAAGAAAATGCCGCACGCCAAGCCGGACTTCGATAATGTCGAGTTCTGCATCTTCATCGGTACGGCGCCCGGCAATGCCGGCAATCCGTTCAAGCGGCAGGGCACGCTGATTGCCAAAGCGCGCTCGGGCAACCGCAAGTTCAGCTACGTGGTGGTCGATCCGGTACTGACCAATGCCGACAGCCTAGCCTCCGGCGACCATAGCCGTTGGGTGCCGATCAAGCCCGGCACCGACAGCGCCCTGGCGATGGGCATGATACGCTGGATTATCGAGCAGGAGCGCTACGACCGGCACTACCTGGCACAGCCCAGCCTCAAGGTGGCCGAGGCCGCCGGCGAAGCAAGCTGGAGCAACGCCACGCACTTGGTGATCGCCCAGCCGGGCCATGCGCGCGACGGCCGCTATTTGCGCGGCTCCGATTTGGGCATGATTTTTTCCGACGAAGAGCGCTACAAAGACCCGGACCCTTATGTCGTTTACGATCCGGCGACGAAGAAACCCATCGTCAACACCAGCGCCAAGGGCGAGGCCGAGCTGTTCTATGACGGTGAACTGCAAATCGGCACGGATACGCTCAAGCTTAAAAGCGCGATGAGCCTGCTGCGCGAAGAGGCCTTGAAGCACAGCCTGGCCGAGTATTCCGCCGCGTGCGGCGTGCCGGTGGAAATCATCGAGGGATTGGCGCGCAAATTCACCAGCCACGGCAAGCATGCCGCGGTCAACGCGCATGGCGGCATGATGTCGGGCAGCGGATTTTACAATGCCTATTCGGTGGTGATGCTCAACACCCTGATCGGCAACCTCAACCGCAAGGGCGGAACCCTGATTAACGGCGGCGGTTTCAAGGACGCCGGCGAAGGGCCGCGCTACAACCTGGAAAGCTTCGCCGGCGAGGTCAAGCCAAAGGGCATGCCGCTCGGGCGCAACGTGCCTTATGAAAAAACGTCCGAGTTCAAGCACAAAAAGGAAAGCGGCAAGGCCTACCCGGCGCGGGCGCCATGGTATCCGAACGCCGCAGGCCTGGCGACCGAATGGCTGACCAGCGCCATCAACGGCTATCCCTATGCGCTTAAGGCCTTGATCCTGTGGAGCTGCAATCCGCTCTACGGCGTGCCGGGACTGCGCGCGCAAATCGAAAAGGATCTGGCCGACCCGAAAAAGCTGCCGCTGATCGTGGCGGTCGACCCGCTTATCAACGAAAGCTCGGCTTTTGCCGACTACATCGTGCCGGATTCGATGCTGTATGAAAGCTGGGGCTGGGCCAACGCTTGGGGTTCGGTACCGGTCAAAATGAGTACGGCACGCTGGCCGGTAATCGAGCCCAAGGCGCAGAAATTGCCCGACGGCCAAGCGATCGGCATGGAGACCTTTTTCATCGCACTGGCCAAGGCCATGGACTTGCCCGGCTTCGGCCCGGCCGGACTGGCCGACGCCGACGGCAAGCCCTGCCCCTTGGAGCGCCCGGAAGACTGGTATTTGCGCGGTGGTGCGAATATCGCGTGGCTCGGCAAAACGCCGGTCCCGGAGGCGAGCGACGAGGACATTACGCTATCCGGCGTGGCCCGCATCCGCCCCTTACTGGAAAAAACCCTCAAGCCCGAAGAATGGCGCAGGGTGGCTTTCATGCTGGCGCGCGGCGGGCGCTATCAGAATTACAAGGAAGCGTTCGGCCTGCGGCTGCCGCCGCCTGCCGACGCCAAAGCGCATGCCGTACCGGCCGCCGCCATGACAAGCGCGGCGGCAGCGGGTACGCACGAGGACGCGCCTTACCCGCCGGACTGGGCCACGCATCGCTTCACCAAAC
>JAIOJO010000136.1 GCA_019911985.1 Sulfuricellaceae bacterium
TCCGCGCAAGGCCCTCGCCGCGCCGCCCCCAGTGATGACCGCCGCCCCCTCGGCAGCAAGCTCCCCGAGCTTCGTCTTTGCGCCGCAGCCCGAGCCGCATCCAGTCGAAACTCCCCGCATGCCGTCTGCTGCTCCAACGCCGCTGCCTGTTAGCGCGGCGCGTTTCGATGCCGATTATCTGCACAACCCGCAGCCAGTCTATCCGTTGATGTCGCGCCGTGCAGGCGAAGAGGGCAAGGTCGTATTGCGTGTTCGCGTCAGTGCGCAAGGGCTGCCGCTCAGCGTGGAGGTAAAACAGTCGAGCGGCTATAGCCGGCTCGACGAGGCCGCTCGCGCCGCTATCGAAAAATGGCGCTTCATTCCCGCCCGTCAGGGCAAGGATGCAATTGAAGCATCGGTACTGGTGCCTTTGCACTTCACCCTGGTTAATTGAGGAGAACACGTTATGCCTATGGAACTCGGACTGTCGCATTTCTGGTCGCAAGGCGATGCGCTTAGCCATTCGGTCGTGATCATACTTTTCCTGCTCTCGGTCGGCAGTTGGTACATCATGCTCGGCAAGAGTCTTGCGATGATTCAAGCGCGGCGCTGCCATGCTCGCGCACTGGACGCCTTTTGGAACGCGAGCTCCCTGCCGGCAGCCATGGAAGCGCTTCAAGCCGAAGACAAGACCGATATTCTCGCCAATCTGGCCATTTCCGGGGCCAATGCGGCGGGAATGCACCAAGAACATGCGGCACGCGGCATCGGCTCCGGCGTCAGTCCCAGCGAATTTGTGACACGCGCGCTGCGTAACCGGATCGTCGAATCGCAGGCGCAGATCGAAAGCGGCCTTACCTTCCTCGCCTCGGTCGGTTCAACCGCCTCGTTCATTGGCCTTTTCGGCACGGTATGGGGCATATATCACGCGCTGGTCAAGCTTTCCGGCGCCTCGCAAGTGGTACTCGACAAAGTGGCCGGCCCGGTCGGCGAAGCGCTGATCATGACCGCTGCCGGACTCTTCGTCGCTATTCCCGCCGTGCTTGCCTACAACGCCTTCACTCGCGCCAACCGCCTGATACTCGCCCGCCTCGATGGGTTTGCCCATGATCTGCATGTTTTTTTCGTGACCGGTCTGCATGGCCGTCCTAGCGACAAGCCGATCGACATGGATTCCGTGCGTGCCGCGCGTAGGGCTTAAGGAACCGCCATGTCATTCGGATCTTTCAATGAAAACGGCAGCGCCCAGCCGATGGCCGAAATCAACACCACGCCGCTGGTCGATGTGATGCTGGTGCTGCTGGTCATTTTCATCATTACCGTACCCCTGTTTCAACAGGCGGTGCCGATCGATTTGCCGAGAGTGTCATCGACGAAGCTCGAAGACAAGCCGTTGGTCGTGGCGGTTGCGCTCGATGCCGCGGGCAAGGTGTATGTCGATGGGGCCGAAGTCGAACGGAGCGCGCTGGCTGCGCGTCTCGCTTCGGCTAGCGCCAAGGGGCTGCAGCCGGAACTTCATCTGCGCGCCGACCGTGGCACACGCTACGAGCGGGTCACGGAAGTATTGGCCGAGGCGCAGCGGGCGGGGATAGTAAAGATCGCTTTTGTTACCGAAGCTGCGCATTAAGGTAGGACACGCGCGGTAAGACGAATTATTTTTCCGGCCGCGCATTGCGGGTAAATTTAGGGGGGTTCATCAATGCCGAATCAAATGTTTAAGCTCAATCGCCTGAGCCTGGCGATTATTGCTTCATTTTCCTGTAGCTCATTGGCGCTTGCCGCAGATAGCGAAGCGGACAAACAATTGAGTGAAATGCTTATCAAGGGCGACAAACCGGCTGTTCCGGTCAATCTGCCGGCAACAACCGAGGGCGTGTCGGCAAAGCAGATCGACGAGAGCGTCAATGCCGTGACCTCGGCCGAAGTGATCAAGTATCTGCCCAGCCTCCTCGTGCGTGAGCGCTATATCGGCGACCGCAACGGCATTCTTGCGACCCGGACGACCAATACAGCAGGCAGCGCGCAATCCATCGTTTATGCCGATGCACTGCTGCTCTCCAACTTCCTCGGTAACGGTTACGGCTATCCACCCCGTTGGGGCATGGTGTCGCCGGAAGAAATCCAACGGGTCGATGTAATTTACGGCCCATTCTCCGCCCTCTATCCCGGCAATTCGATGGGCGGTGTGGTGCAGATAAGCACCCGGACGCCGGAGAAATTCGAAGCCCACGCCAATCTGCAGGCATTCCAGCAGGGCTACAAGCTCTACGGCACAAACGAAAATTATGACGGCGCGCATGCCAGCGCGTCTATCGGCGACAAGATCGGCGCTTGGTCGATTTGGCTGAGCGGCGATCATCTGGATACCCATGCTCACCCGATGCAATTCGGCATTGCCGGCCTCAAAAAGGGGAGTGCGCCCGCCGCCGGAACATTCACTCCCGTCAGCGGCGCCTATGGCGACAAAGACCAGATGGGTAATCCTGAGCTCATTACCGGCGCCAACACAATAGAGCACACTGTGCAGGACAACGGCAAAATCAAGCTGGCTTATGATTTTTCACCGACGCTACGCGCGACTTATGCTCTCGGTTTTTGGCAAAACAATTCCGATACCCGTGTCGACAGCTACCTGAAGGATGCCGTCGGAAATACGCTTTACAACACGGCATCCAGCGGCCCCTATCAGTACGTCAATATCGGCAACCGGTATTACACGGTGTCGGGTATGAACCCCGGCCGCGCCGAAAGCGAGCACTGGATGCAGGGACTTTCTCTCAAGTCCAATACCCAGGGCGTATGGGATTGGGAGGCGGCCTTCAGCGATTACAACTATAGCAAGGATATTTCCCGTACCGCATCCGGCACCGGGACGGATTCCGGCACCGGGACCGTCCGCCCCGGCGGGCAAATCACCGCCATGGACGGTAGCGGTTGGCAGAACCTCGACTTGCGCGGCGAATGGCGCCCCGGCGGGTCTTTGAAGAGCGAGCATCAGGTGAGCCTGGGCTACCATGACGACCGCTATGTGCTGGACTCCAATACCTATAATATCGCCGCGGATTGGCTGAACGGCGCCGCCGGGGCCTTGAGCGGCAATTCGAAAGGGAACACGGAAACACAGGCCTTGTACGTTCAGGATGCCTGGCGCTTCGCGCCCGGCTGGATGCTGGTTGCGGGCGGCCGCCAGGAATTCTGGCGTGCCTATAACGGAAGCAATTATAGTTCCGCCAACAAGGCGCCCACGCCGCTTAACGTAAGCTATTCCGACCGGACGGACACGGCATTTTCGCCCAAGCTTTCGCTTGCCTATCAGGTATCGGCGGACTGGGTCTTGCGGGGATCGCTCGGCAAGGCTGTACGCTTTCCGACGGTCACCGAAATGTTCCAAGTCATCAGCTTGCCTGGCAATGTGAAAACCAACGACCCCAATCTTAAGCCGGAGCAGGTTGTTTCCGGGGAACTCACGGCGGAGCGCGGATTGGAAAATGGGCTGTGGCGCGTTTCATTGTTCCAGGAAGACAAGCAGGACGCTCTTATTTCGCAAGTCGATACGACGACCATTCCCGGCACCAACATATCCAGCGTCCAGAATATCGATAAAATTCGCACCGTGGGCATCGAAACCGCCGTTCAGCTCAACGACCTGTGGATACGCGGCTTCGATCTTTCCGGCAGCCTGACGTATACGGATGCGAAGATTCTTCAGGATGACAAGCACACCGCTTACGTTGGCAATCATCCGCCGCGCATCCCGTCCTGGCGGGCGACGCTGCTGGGCGTCTACCATGCATCCGATCGCCTTTCCTATAGCGCGGCCATCCGGTACAGCGGCCGCCAGCACAACTCCCTGGATAATCTGGACATCAATCCCGGCACCTATGGCGGGACCAGCGACTATTTGCTCGCCGATGTCAAAGTTGTCTACAAACTGGCTAAGCAGTGGAGCACGTCTCTCGGCGTGGATAACATCGGCGACTACAAGGCTTATGTTTATCATCCTTATCCACAGAGAACCGTGTTTGCCAACCTGAAGTTCGACTACTGATCCGGCTATGACGACACGGATTAACTTGAGGCGTTTCATGTCCATTTCATCTACCGGCCAGCGTCTTGTGCAGGCGGCAGCCATACTGTTCCTGTTTACCTTGCCAGCCCTTGCCGCCGGCATACCGGGCATGGCGGCGATGGGCCATGCGTCCCATGCGGAACTCGGCACTTCTGCCGCGTTTGCGCCGGATGGCCGTTTGTTTGCCGTTTCCAGGCAAGGCGATCATTTGGTGCTGTACCGTAGCGAGGATGAGGGCAAGCACTGGTCGTCTCCAGTGATCGTCAATGAGCAAGCCGAGACTGTTTCGGCCGACGGCGAGAACCGGCCCAAGCTTGCCTTCACGCATGACGGCGGCTTGCTGGTCTCATGGACGCGGCCTATGAGCAAGCCGTATAGCGGCGAGATTCGCCTTGCCCGTTCCGGCGATGGCCGGTATTTTTCCGTGCCGATAACCGTGCATCGGGACCATCGCGAAATCACGCACCGATTCGATTCGATGGTGGTGGCGGGAGATGGACGGGTCGTGCTGGCCTGGATCGACAAACGCGACCTGGAAGCGGCGAAGAGCCGTAAAACGGCTTATCGCGGTGCAGCGATTTATGCGGCGACGTCCACCGATGGCGGACGCAGCTTCCAGCCGGAGCGAAAGCTGGCCGATCATTCCTGCGAGTGCTGCCGTATTGCCTCCGCCGTGGACTCCGACGGCGCGCCGCTTTTCATGTGGCGGCACGTATTCGCGCCCAACGAGCGCGATCACGCCCTGGCCAGAATAAAGCCGGACGGCACGCCGGAAGCTGTACTGCGCGCGACGTTCGACCACTGGCGCATCGATGCCTGCCCGCATCATGGGCCATCGCTGGCGGTGGATAGCGACGGCGTGCGCCACGCCGTCTGGTTCAACCAAAAGAATGGCGAAGGGCGCGTATTTTACGGCCGTCTGCAGGCGGGCAAGGATGGCATCGCCGTCATTGGCCAGCGCACTGTCGGCAGCTCCCGCGCCGAGCATGCCGATTTGGCGGTGAGCGGCCGCCGCATTGCCTTGGTCTGGAAGGAGTTCGACGGCGAACGGACGCGGATTTTTTCGGAATTGTCGCCTGACGGCGGGCAGAGCTTTTCACGGGCCATCGAAGTCGCCACTACCGACGGCCCCTCCGACCAGCCACGGGCTTTGCAGCATGGCGATGCGCTCTACGCCTTTTGGCGCACAGAGCGGGAGGGAATGCGGGTTTTTCGCTTGCGCGATTGATCTAGGGAGCCTCTGATCAAGTCGCACGGGGTCGCGACGGGGTTTTGCGGGATGTCGGGCACGAAGCGAGGCGCGCGGTGTGGTCATTCCACACAAGCGTCGAGCGACACCGCCCGGCGCCCGCAAAACCCAGTCCCGTAAGGGTTGTGTCAAAAGCCGGCATCTGCGGCAGCCCTCCCCTCGATCCCCTCCCGCGAGCGGGAGGGGAGGCCATTGCTCCTTCCCCCGCCTGCGGGGGAAGGTTGGGATGGGGGCCGGCGCTCCTTGGCATCGTAGGCTGGCTACGACCGGCGTCGCGCGCCTTGCCGCCACCGGCTTTTGACGCAACGCGATCCCCGTGCGACTTAATCAGAGGCTCCTTAAGAAGCGTCCGGTTAAGCCGCACATCCCTTGTACGGCGC
>JAIOJO010000137.1 GCA_019911985.1 Sulfuricellaceae bacterium
ATCCAAGATTGGTGCGCGGAACTAAGCGAAAGCGATTTGCGCGAGCCTTTGGAGTACCGCAGTGTGAAAGGGCTGTTTTTTAGGAAACCGCTCGGTAGCGTGGTGCTGCATTTTTTCCTGCATCAAGTACATCACAGGGGACAAGCGACGACGCTGCTTTCGCAAGAGGGCGTGGACTTCGGCGCGACCGATCTGGTCGAAATCATCCCGAATATGCCGGGCGATAGCGCCTTATGACGGCAAGCACCTCCAAGCCCAGAGGGAAAAACACGCGCAACGCCTCAGTCGAGCGGGCAACGCAGCGCGCTATCGACAAAATCCAGGAAAGTCTGCAACAAACGGGAACGGAATTTCCCCGGTATATAAATCAGCGAAAGCGGGCGAATCAAGCGCGGCTCCAGGGGAATCGCCAGCAAGTCCTGCAGCTTCAGTTCTTTTACAATCGAGGCGCGCGACATGATCGCCACGCCGAGTCCGGCTTCAACCGCCCCTTTAATCGCCTCCGGACTACCCAGTTCCATCACGACATCCAGGTCTTCCGGCGCCACGCCGGCCTGGCGCAGAAAATCATCCACCACTTCGCGCGTTCCGGAACCGGCCTCCCGCGTAATGTACGGGTGCAAGGCCAGTTGTTCGGGAGCAATGCTAAGCTGCTGGCTTAGTTCGTGTTGCGGGGCGCAGATCAACACTAATTCGTCGTTGCAGCAGGCGTGCGCATGCAACTGCGGGTGATGCAGCGAGGTTTCGATCAAACCGGCATCCAGGGAATGGTCAAGCACCTTCTCGGCGATACTCTCGGAGTTCGCCACCATGAGCCGGGCATGCACATTAGGATAGGCATTTTTAAATTCGCCCAGCATCCGCGGCAACAGATATTCCGCGATCGTGGTGCTGGCCCCCAGCAACAAGGTGCCGCCGACCTGGCCGGTCATTTCGCCGATACGCGTTTCCATTTCCCCGGACAGATTTAGAATCCGTTCGGCGTACTCCATGGCAATTTCACCCGCGGGCGTAAGCGAAATTTTGCTGTGGCTGCGCTCGAACAAGCGAGTATTGAATTGTTCTTCCAGTTGTTTCACCTGAAAGGTAACGGCAGGTTGAGTCATAAACAACAACTCGGAGGCCTTGGTAAAGCTCAGTTGTTTAGCAACGGTGTAAAAAACTTGTAGACGACGATCGGCCATAAATTCAGTTCCAAAAACCTCACAGGGGTAAGCATTCCCAAAAACCGTTAGGAATGGCTCTTATAATTTTTATTAATAGACGCCTATTCTACCGCTTATGCACCATAAGGGCATTAGTTTAGAGTTTATCCAAATACAAATTTTCCTCCCCGCCCACAGAATTCGCCCCTATTTCAATAAACTTAAGATATTCAACGCCTGTGCGGGAAACCGCCGCAACGCGGGCATGACGGCAAGAATCTTTCATGTTATAAAGCCTCTCCCCCTACAACAAAAGCCTCACTCCAACCACTATCCATGAACCGCGGTTTTTACATCATACTAATCGCGCAATTCCTTTCCGCGCTCGCCGATAACGCGCTGCTATTTGCCGCCATTGCCCTGCTGAGTTCACTGCACGCACCGGATTGGCATAAGCCCTTACTGCTGGAGTTTTTCGTCTTTTCCTATATCGTCCTGGCCCCTTTTGTCGGCTCGTTTGCCGACGCCATTCCCAAGGGGCGGGTCATGTTTATCTCCAACGCCATCAAACTCGTTGGCTGCCTCGCCATGCTGCTGGGGATGCAACCCCTTTACGCCTATGCCATCGTCGGCTTCGGCGCGGCAGCCTATTCGCCGGCCAAATACGGCATACTCACCGAATACCTGCCGCCGCAAAAACTGGTTGCCGCCAATAGCTGGATGGAAGGGACAACCGTGCTATCCATCATTCTCGGCGCGATTATCGGGGGTATGCTGATCAGCCCCGGCCTGGCCGGCCCGGTATTGCGTTTTTTCGACATTCCCGGCATCGATACGCCGCCGGAGTTCGCCGTTGCCGTCATCACCATGCTGTACTTGGCGGCCGCCGTATTCAATCTTTTCATTCCCTACTTGCCCATCGACCACAAGCTGGCAAAACGCAACCCGCTGTTCCTGCTGCACGACTTCTGGCATTCCTTCAAGCTGCTGTGGCGCGACCCCCAAGGCCAAGTCTCCCTGGCCGTCACCACGCTATTCTGGGGGGTCGGCTCGACCATGCGCCTGCTCGTGATAGCCTGGGCCGCCTACGCCTTGAATTTCAACCTGGGGCACGCCACCCAGCTCACCGCCGTGGTCGCCGTCGGTATCGCCTTCGGCGCCATCATCGCCGCCCGTTATATCACGCTGGAAAAGGCCGTTTGCGCGATGCCATCCGGTATCGCCATGGGCTTGCTATTGATCGCTTTGATTTTCGTCCGCGAATGGCACATCGCCGCCGTGCTTTTATTTGTCCTAGGCACCCTGAGCGGCTTTTTCGTCGTGCCGATGAATGCGCTGCTGCAGCATCGCGGCCACCTGCTGATGGGCGCGGGACATTCCATTGCCGTACAGAATTTCAATGAAAACATTGGGATCGTGCTGATGACTGGCGCCTATACGCTGATGATAAAGGCGGATTTGCATGTTGCGTTGATCATGCTGCTGTTCGGCGGATTTATCAGCCTGACGAT
>JAIOJO010000138.1 GCA_019911985.1 Sulfuricellaceae bacterium
CCGCCACCCCACCCGAGGACGAGTCGATACTGCGCGTCAGCAGGTAAGCGATGCGGTAGGAGTGCATGCGTTCGCTGCCCGCGTCGTTGATCGCCGCCGCGCCGCCTTCCAGTTGCCAGGAGATCAGCAAGGTCATGCCTATGGACAGCAGCGCCACCACGAAAAACGTGAGCAGGATGCCGATGATCTTGTTACCGAGTTTTTGCTGGAAAGGCATAAGGGATACGGCTCCGTTGCGGGCGGGTGTCGTGGGCAGCCGCGAACAAACCCGGCCTTCGAATCATACTACCCCGGTCCAAGATGCGCCATTTTCGGGCGCATGCCCGCAATAAGAGCACAGCCCCGGCATGCGCCCGCCTCCGCCTCCCCCTGGATTTCGCCTCAACATCATCGAGATAGCTCGTATTGTCCGCACTGGCACGCGATTTGCTTCCCCGAACGCTTACTCACTCAACGCACAAGCCGTGAAGGAATTTCTTATGACCCCCGCACAAATCGACCTGGTTAAAACCACCTGGGCGCAAGTCGTTCCGATCAAGGAAACCGCCGCCGCGCTTTTTTACGGCCGGCTGTTCGATCTCGACCCGGCCCTGAAACCGCTGTTCAAAGGCGATATGGCGGAGCAAGGACGCAAGCTGATGGCAATGATCAACACCGCGGTCAACGCCTTGGATAGACTCGACGCCGTCGTTCCGGCCATCCAGGACATGGGCCGGCGCCATGTCGCTTACGGCGTCGAGGAGCAACACTACGACACCGTCGGCGCCGCCTTGTTGTGGACGCTGGAAAAAGGCTTGGGCGCCGCCTTCACGCCGGACGCCAAGGACGCCTGGGCGACCGTCTACGGGCTCCTCGCCGGCACCATGAAGCAAGCGGCCGCTGAAGTTCCAGCGTGAGCCGCGGCAGGCCGGGAATTCTCCGGCCTGCCGCCAACGCAGTCACGGCGTGATGAATACTCCGTAGGTATCGCCGACTTGAGACGGGCCGCCTTTCCCCATCACTATGCCGCTGCTTATTCCGACATAGGATTTTCCGTTGAAGGAGATTACCCCGCCCATCTGGTTTCCCGGATCGGTGCTGATGGCGATCTCATTGCCGACTAGGGAGCCGTCCTTGCCGATATATCGGCCGTAAACATCCCAGCAAGTGCCTTCGCCGGCATCGCAGATGAAATTCCCGTTGGCATCGTTTTTCGCGTCTATCCAAACGGCCAGATAGTAGGTGCCGTCGAAGGTCAGGGTCGGAACTATCTGCGCGCCCGGTTCGGTGACGATGGGAATCACGTTCCCCACCAGAGCGCCGTTGGGGCTGATCCGTTGGCCGAATATATCCCATTCGTGGCTTCCCGTTCCACCCACCTCGTCATTCCACGCCACCAGGTAATTCGTGCCGTCAAAGGCCACTGACGGAGGATTGTCGCTGGACGCCAGGCTGGCGTTGACGGAGATTTCCTGCCCCAGCGCGCCGCTGGGGCTGACGAATCTTCCCCGCACTTCATACTCTTTCGAGGACTCTTGCCAGACCACGAAAAAATTCGTCCCGTCGAAAGCGATGCTGCTGCTGGCGCCCAAGCCGTCGCTGATGCGGAATTCGTTCCCCAGCGTGCCGTCGGGCGAGACGATGCGCCCGGCGACATAGCGGTTATTCGTATTCGCACTGTCTATGATCCGGGTGTAGACCAGCAGGTATTTCCCGCCGCCGTAAGCCAGCATCTTCACGCCGTCTTGCCAGATGCCCGCCGTGGTGAGGGCAAAAGGCTGGCCTATGGCTGCGCCCGCCGTGTCGATGAACTGGCCGTAAATCATGAACCGGGTGCCGCTATTTTTAATTCCCTGATCCCATTCCCATATCATCAGGTAATGGGTGCCGTCGAAAGCGATATTGCTGCAGCATGACTGGCCGCTCTGGCCGATCGCGACCGGAGAACCGATCTGGGTGCCGCCGGACGACATCATCTGGGCGGCAACGGATGCCGTTTGCGTATCGCTCTCCAGTGACACGAGGTAATGGGTGCCGTCGAAAGCGGTCCCGCTTGCCGCCCAATTGCTGGCTACCGGGAACTTGCTGCCCATGACCGGCGGCGGCGCGGACACGGACTGCGCCGTCCCGGCTACCGTGTAGACCTCGGCGAACTTCGAGTTGTTGATCATGTCGTCTTGGTTCAATCCGTAGCCGACGTAGACTTTAACGCCCGGAAAATCGTTCAAGTTCAAATGGTCGAAAATCGGGATCGTATGGCTGCCCAGCGCACCCGAATAATAGGGCGGAAGAGCGGCGCCGCCGGTCCATTGAACCCAGGCGCCGCTGGCGCTCTTGAAGAACAAGAGGCCGTAAATATTCGCCAGGGTGTAGACGTCTCCCGGCTGGTTGTTATCGGCTGGGGCGACTTGAACCTGGGCGGTCAGCGTGAGGTCGCCATCGCCGCCGCTGGGCGAAGCCGTGATCGAAAAGCCCGTGGCCGCAAAGCCGTTCTCCGCAACGGCAGTCGCGGCCGGGCATGCCAGCGAGAACAACAGCGAAAACCCCGCGAAAACCATTCGAATGATCTTGAAGTAGCGCATGGCCATGCTCCCCGTCGCGAACGCGTTTTTCTATACCCTTACTTGGAATATAGTTGAAAAACGGCGGCCCGCCCGGTGGCCTGACGCTTCTTCACACCAGCCCGGAGCGCCGGAAGATGAATATCTTCAGGAAATCCAGCGCGACCAGGTAAACCGTCGCCACGGCCAGCAAGCCGGCGATCAGCGCCGGACTGATGGCGGTCATGAGTATGCCCCGGCTCGCCATCGCGCTGACGACCGCGATGTCCAGCAGCGTGGCGAACATCAGCCAGCGGCTAGGCCGCGACTGCCAGAAATGGCGGCGTTCGCGCACCAGGTAGACGTTGCCCAGGCCGGTGAATACCAGCATCACGAAAATCAGGGTCTGCAACTGCGCCAGCGGCAGGTGGAGCAGGTCGCGCCCGGCGAAAAACACCGAGAAGGACAGCACCAGGATCAGCGCGGCCAGCGGCGCGGCGGTCTGCATCAGGGTGGGGATGCGCCAGCGCTCGGGCTTGCGGGAGAACTCCACGCGGTCGGTGGCGATCGACATCGTGACGAAATCGTTGGTGAACAGCAGCAGCACGATGAGCAGCGGCGTGATCACGAACACCCCGGTCAGCATCACGCCCACGCTCATGAAAATGGCGATTTCCAGCGTCTTGATGATCTTGTTGAGGGTGTAGGTGAGCATGCGCTGGTAGATGCGCCTGCTGGTTTCCACCGCCGCCACCACGTCGCTCAAGCCCGGATTGGTGAGCACCAGGCTGGCGGCAGCCTTGGCCACGTCGGTAGCGTTGGCCACGGCGATGCCGACTTCGGCCTGCTTCAGCGCGGGCGCGTCGTTGACGCCGTCGCCGGTCATGCCCGTCACGTGGCCGGAGCCTTGCAGCGCCTCCACCAAATGGAATTTGTCCTCGGGAAACACCTGGGCGAACACGTCGCATTCCTTGATGGATAGCGTGGCGTTTTCCGCGAGCATGCTCGCCGGACAGGCCCGCTCGCCGATGCCCACCGCCTTGGCCACCGTCCGCGCCGTGGCCTGGCCGTCGCCGGTCACCATCACCACCCGCACCCCGAGTTCCCGCAAGCTCGCCACCAAGGCAGCCGAATCCTCGCGGGGCGGGTCTTGCAGCGCGACCAGGCCGGCGAAATGCAAGGCGGTTTCGTCGCCAAAGGCCACGCCCAACACGCGGCACCCCGCCGCCGCGAGCGCCTCGACCCCGGCCGCGGCT
>JAIOJO010000139.1 GCA_019911985.1 Sulfuricellaceae bacterium
ATGCAACCCTGGTTGAAGCGGCTAAGAAAGTTGCTTGAGTTCATGATGCGCCTCCGTATGATTTGTGGTGATGGGCTAAAACGGCCTCGTAAAATTAATAACGTCCCCTACGGGCGAATCTTTAGTAGACACCCCCTCGGTGCAGGGGCAGTGCGAATCAGGTATCATTAACACTTTCGTCTTCATGCGTTTTGCCTTATGAAAACCACTTTTCTGGATTTTGAACAACCGATCGCCGAGCTGGAAGGCAAGATCGAGGAGCTGAGATTCGTTCAGGAAGATTCCGCCGTCGATATTTCAGAAGAAATTGCCCGGTTGCAAAAGAAAAGCGCCAGCTTGACTAAAGATATCTACAGCAAGCTCACCTCCTGGCAAATCTCGCAAGTGGCGCGCCATCCTCAGCGCCCTTATACGCTGGATTACCTGCAAGCTATTTTTACCGATTTCGAAGAACTGCACGGCGACCGCGCCTATGCCGACGATCCGGCGATTGTTTCCGGTATCGCGCGCTTTAATGGGCGTTCCGTGATGGTGATAGGCCACCAAAAAGGGCGCGATACCAAGGAGAAAATTTACCGCAATTTCGGTATGCCGCGCCCGGAGGGATATCGCAAGGCGCTGCGCATGATGAAGCTGGCGGAGAAATTCGCCATGCCGGTATTGACCTTTATCGATACGCCGGGGGCTTATCCCGGCATTGGCGCCGAAGAGCGCGGGCAGTCCGAGGCTATAGCACGGAATCTCTTTGAAATGTCCAAATTGCGGGTGCCGGTAATCTGTAGCGTAATCGGCGAAGGGGGGTCGGGCGGTGCTTTGGCTATCGGGATCGGCGATGTCGTGCAAATGCTGCAATACTCGACTTACTCGGTGATTTCTCCGGAGGGCTGCGCCTCGATTTTATGGAAAAGCGCAGACAAAGCTTCGGAGGCGGCGGAAACTTTGGGTATTACCACGCCGCGCTTGAAAGCGCTCGGTCTTATCGACAAGGTCGTGAATGAGCCGTTGGGCGGCGCCCATCGCAACCATGACGCCATGATGCTGGCAATGAAAAAAATTCTGCAAGACAGCTTGCGCGAGTTGCAGGATAAATCGCCCGACGACTTGCTGAAGACACGCTATCAACGGCTGATGAACTATGGCAAGTTCAAAGAAACCGCTAGCTGATGAATTACCCGCACACGTCTCAGCCATTCTGAAAAGATGGATCGAGCCGGGCCAGCGAGTCTGCCTGGCCTTAAGCGGCGGCCTTGATTCCGTCGTGTTGTTTGATCTCCTGCTTTCCCTGCGCGAAACCGTTCCATTCAAGTTGTCGGCCTTGCACGTTAATCATCAATTGAGTCCTAATGCGGCCCAATGGAGCTCGTTTTGCGCAGATTTGTGCGCGCAGGCGGGCGTGGCTTTCAAGTCTATCGCCGTCACGGTTGAGCAAAACAAGGGCCTGGGTTTGGAGGCTGCGGCACGCAAGGCGCGCTATGCTGCTTTTGCCGCGCAGCCTTGCGATTTTTTAGTGCTGGCGCAGCATCTCGACGACCAAGCCGAAACCGTCTTGCTGCAACTGTTGCGCGGCACGGGGCTCAAGGGAGCGAGCGCGATGCCCGAAGCGAGGGAGCTGGAGTCCGGCCGGCCCGGCCTGATGCTGTTGCGCCCCTTGCTCGATATACCGCGCAGAGTTTTGGCAAATTACGCGGCAGGGCGCAGCTTGCGCTGGGTCGAAGACGAAAGCAATGCGGCGAGCGACTTCGACCGTAATTTTTTGCGCCACGAAATATTGCCGCGTATAGGGCAGCGCTTTCCCGCCTATCGGCAGTCCTTATTGCGTGCTAGCCGCCATTTTGCCGAAGCGGCCTGTTTGCTGGACGATCTGGCCCGGATCGATGTGGGTGCTGCCCTTAAGGCTAATGTGCTGCGGCTCGCGGCTTTGCAGGGGCTGCCTTCAGCTAGGGTGCACAATGCCTTACGCTTTTATTTAACGCATTGTGGTGTGCCGATGCCTTCGGCCAAGCGCTTGCGGGAGATCGGCAGTCAGCTTTTGTCGGCGCGGCCCGACTCGGCTGTTTGCATTAATCTGGGTGAATTCGAGATTCGACGCTTTCGTGGCGATGCCTATGTGTTGCGCCGACTTGGCAAGGATACTTCCGCTTGGGCGGCGGAATGGCGAGGCGAGAGCCAGGTGGCATTGCCTCACGGCCGCTTATATTTTAAGACGGTGACGGGCCGTGGCCTAAGTGTGCAGAAGTTGCAAGGCTGCTCATTGGCTATAAATCTGCGTCAGGGTGGCGAGGGCTTGCGGACGGATGAGCGCGGGTCGCGCCGGACCTTAAAAAATCTGCTCCAAGAGGCTGCCCTACCGCCTTGGGTTCGCTGCCGTCTTCCCCTGTTGTTTGCCGAAAACAATCTGGTTTGCGTGCCGGGCGTCGCTGTGGCATGGGATTGGCGAGCAAAGGATGGGGAGAAGGGGGTGGCGGTGGAATGGCATCCGCTGGCCTCTGACCTGAAGTATGGCTAAGCCGTGCGGATCTGAGGTCAACAGGGGCCGTCAGCGGTTCGGTACGATGACCGCACTGATGCCCAGGCTGCGTAGCTTTGCCAAGGATTGTTCGGCTTCCTCTTTGGTATTGAACGGCCCTACGTGGAGTCGCGTTTCAGTGTAGGACTTGATGCCGTGTTGCGACAAGCGCTGCTGCAATTGTTGTGCATTGGCAAAGTCGGAAAACACCCCCAATTGGACTAGGTATCCTTTGGGAGCCGCTTCAGGTGCTGCTACTGGACGGGGCGCTTCAGCCGATTTTGGGCTTGAGGCTTGGGTTGGGGGGGGGCGGATAGGTTCGGGCTGAAGGGCTGCCGGCTTAGCG
>JAIOJO010000140.1 GCA_019911985.1 Sulfuricellaceae bacterium
TCCGCCGAGGAAACCGCGCAGATCGTCGCCTTCCTGGAGAGCCTGACCGGCCCCTTGCCCAGCCAGTTCGTCAGCGCGCCGATACTGCCCTCCGCTCCCTTCAAGCAGGTGAATTGATCGCGCTTGCATCGACATAGCTAAGTTTGCGATACTCACCGCCATGACACATCAGCCAGCCATGCAGCCGTCCCTCCGACGCCGCCCGCTACCCGCCCCTGGGGAGCCGGCTGGCTATGCGCGCGGACTGGATACGGCCTAAACGGCCCATCCTTTCGCCAACTCAAAAAGCCACGGCTAAACCCCGTGGCTTTTTTTCGCCCATAGTTCATCCACCCACGAAGGAGCAAACCATGCCGTATTACGACACTTCCGCCCTGATGGAAATCACCCACCGGCCCGACCTGGTTTTCGAGCAAGGCCACGGCTCCTGGCTGAGCGACAGCCAGGGCAAGCGCTACCTGGATTTCGTCCAGGGCTGGGCGGTGAATTGCCTCGGCCATTCCCCCGCCGTGCTGGCCGACGCCCTCGCCGCCCAGGCGCGCAAGCTCATCAACCCCAGCCCGGCTTTCTACAACGCTCCGGCCATAGAACTCGCCGCGCTGTTGGCGGAAAACTCGGCCTTCGACCGGGTGTTCTTCGCCAGCAGCGGCGCGGAGGCCAACGAAGGCGCGATCAAGCTGGCGCGCAAATGGGGGCAGGTGCATAAGCGCGGCGCCTTCGAAATCATCACCTTCGAGAACGGCTTCCACGGGCGCACGCTCGCCACCATGTCGGCCTCCGGCAAGCCCGGTTGGGATACCCTGTTCGCGCCGCAGGTGCCGGGTTTTCCCAAAGCCAGCCTCAACGACCTGGATTCGGTTGCGGCGCTGATCGGCCCGGATACCGTCGCGGTGATGCTGGAGCCGATCCAGGGCGAAGCCGGCGTGGTGCCCGCCAGCGTGGAATTCCTGCAGGACTTGCGGCGCTTGACCCGGGAGCGCGGCCTGCTGCTGATCGTCGACGAAGTGCAGACCGGCATGGGGCGCACCGGCAAGCTCTTCGCCCACGAGCACGCCGCCATCGCGCCGGACATCATGACGCTGGGCAAGGGAATCGGCGGCGGCGTGCCGCTCTCCGCGCTGCTCGCCCGCGAAGACGTGTGCTGCTTCCAGCCCGGCGACCAGGGCGGCACCTATAACGGCAACCCGCTCATGGCCGCCGCCGGGCTGGCGGTGCTGCGGGCGCTGCTCGCGCCGGGCTTTCTGGAATCCGTGGCGGCCAAGGGTGCCTACCTGGAACAAAAACTGGACGAAATTTCCGCCCGCCACGGGCTCGGCGGCGAGCGCGGCAGCGGCCTGTTGCGGGCGCTGGTG
The DNA here is from genome assembly GCA_019911985.1 of Sulfuricellaceae bacterium. GTDB lineage: Bacteria > Pseudomonadota > Gammaproteobacteria > Burkholderiales > UBA9220 > JAIOJO01. The sequence goes on from JAIOJO010000140.1 coordinate 1,353, forward strand.
CTGAAGGACGAGAACGGCCCGGCCATCGTCGAGGCCGCCCGCGATCACGAACCCAACGGTCTGCTCCTCAACGCGCCGCGCCCCAATCTGCTGCGCTTCATGCCGGCCTTGAACGTGGAATGGGATGAAATCGACCGGATGGCCGAAATTCTGAATCGATGCCTGGCACGCCGAAGCTAGAAGCGTACAAGGGTGAGGAGGCGGCAAGGGTCTTGCCCACGCCGAGTATCGCCTGCAGGGCAGCTATCCGATACTTTTTTGCAATCCTTACTTATGCACTCCCGCGAAACTTCGCTGCGCTCGTTTTCGCGGGAGTGTGCGTTTCGCTATTTAGCGCTCTCTTCGACTCCGAACTTGGCGCTTTCGGGATCTTTGAAAGCCGTTTTAGCGCTGGAGATTAGGCAGTTATACGCTTCATCTTTAGGGCCAAAAACGACGAAAGAGCTTTTGGCGCCGGTGAATTTCTCGCCGATCGAGAATAACACCGCGTATGCTTGGGGCAATTCCTTGGGGCGGAACGCGCCAAAGGAATAAGAACCCGCGATGCCGAGCGCGTTCAAGGGGACGGTCAGTTCTAAGGGTTGGGTGCTGTGCGGCGACGGGAAAGTCGATTTCGCCGACATCATCAATGTTTTAGTATCGACGGTATACCGAGTCGTTACCGGCATCCCGACGAAACGGGAATTGGGGCTGGAAAGCTGTTTTTTGCAGGCGGCATCATGTGCCGGGTCGGCCGAGCCGTTCTGGAGCAAACCATAGACATACCGCAGCTTAACTGTGGCGTGCCCTGAATGGGTATCGCCCTTTTTTTCCGCTGCCGCAGCAGGCTGAGCCAAACCTACTGCAATAATCCCTGCCGCCAAAACCGCCGATGAAAAAGTCCTGTTTGCGTTCATACTATTTGCACTCCCTTTGAAAATTGACAATTCAGACTCGATTGATTCCATTCTTAAATCCGTCCAGCCCGTGCAAATTTCGCACAGCAAAATAATAGGCATTTCATGCAACCCATAGCTGACAAATGCTGACCGTTCCTGACAGCCGTAACCGCCACGGCTCTGAATCCATTCGCGCCCCAAACCGATACGCTCGCCCGCGAATCTACTGCGCCTCATACCGGCCTTGGACGTGGAAATGGATGAAATCGACCGGATGGCCGCAATTCTGGACGCCTTATTGTTGGCGCGGAGGTGAGCAGTGCCTACTTGCGACGATTTACTCGCGCATTTCCTTCAGGTCGCGGCCCAGAAAATAAGCCAAGGCCGTCCGGATGACGACGATGCCGCCAAGCATGGCCAGCTTTTCGGGGGTCGGGATAACGATGGTCTGGATAATGTCGCCGGCCAGGAAGAAATCGAGTCCCAGCAGCATCTTCTGACCTATGGCCGAGCGGATGCGCTCCAAGGCCGTGAGCGGACGGCCGCGGAAAAAATCGGCCAGCCGGGCCAGCAGCTTGGCGACGCCTTCAACGGCGCCCCACGAAACCACGGCGACCCCCATGCCCTCGATAAAGGGGGCGATGAAATTGACCGATTCCACCAAAAATTCGTGCATAGCCATCAGAGCTTCTACCCGCTTGAAAATTGACCCACCCGAATCCTAACGAGCCGCTTGCAGCCGTTTCTCCTCACGCCCCCCGGCGACCGCTTGAAGAATCGCACGGACATGATATTGTAAGGCCAGGAACACGATAAGCACAGCCACCCCATGAAACGACATCTCTTATTTGCCGCACTGCTCCTGCTGGTGCTTGCCTCGGGAGGCTGCGGCGGCCCGAAGGTCTACCGCGACGAAGGTTTCGCGAGCGAATCGCCGTATCGGCACAACTACGATACGTCGCCGGAAACCGCCTGCGAGGGTGCCGAATTCGCCTTGCTGAACCAGGGCTATACCCTCGACGCCAAGGCGCCGACGGCGCTCAAGGCGCGGAAAAACTTCCAGCCGGAGGAAGAAATCAACGTCGTGATCGAGTTCAATGTGGTGTGCAAGGCCGACAAGGCCGGCTCCGTGGTCTTCGCCAATGCCGTGCAAACCACCTACGAACTGAAGAAAAGCAGCGGTTCGAGCAGCCTGAGCATTCCCTCCGCCGGTTCGATTTCCCTGCCCTGGGGAAAAACCGTGGAAGCCTTGGTCAAGATCGCCGGGGAAACCATCTCCGACGAAAGCTTCTATTCCCGCTTTTTCGCGCTGGTGAGCGCGCACTTGAAGGCGCCACTCAAATAGCGGTTCTTCTCGCTAATTTGTACCCTTCGGAAGTCGAGCGCCAGGACATTTTGCACGCAATAGACCCCGGGCGGAATTCCATCCCAGCCATTCATGCCACAGAAAGACCTGCGGCATGGACAAAAAACCCGCTGGCCAGCCACTGCTCACGCCACCCTTCTGGCGTGAGCCAGGCTGAGCGAATGTCGTCAACATCGAGTTCGACCGCATCCATAGCGGCAAAGGCACTCGGTACATTTCCAACCCGGCCCAGCGCAAGAAGAAATTGATACTGGGGATTCGTCAAAGGGATAAGGCGGGTGCGGTAATTGACCCGGACCATGGCAATCTGGGAGGTCTGCAACGGGGGGAGTTCAGGATTCTTTTCGTCGCGGACCAAGCTGTAAAAGCGCGCAACGGGAAACTTGGCCTGGTGAATTTTGAAGCAGCGCTGTAGAGCCAGCTCTTCGTCGGCAAGGTTTACGTCGTCGGCCAGCTTGCCTTCATCGCCGGGCGCATCGAACATAGTAAAGACCTCCCGCTCGAAATCCGCCAGGTCTATCATAAAGTCGATCCAGTGCTCCCGCTCATTCGGGGGCAGTTCACGATCCGGCCGGGTGTCGCTGAGATAGCCGGGGAAGCGCCGTCCCAACTGATATAGCGTGTAGCTGTCCGACGGCAGTTCAAGCAGATAGTCCCGGGCAAACTCGTTAAACACCGGCGAGCCCAGCGCGTAGCAAAGTGCCGGAAATTGCTCGCGCATACAGGTGAGCAAGCGCGCATAGTAACTTCTCTGGTAAACCCCGAGACAATCGGCTGCACTGAGCCGGGAGGAAGCAAGCACCTCATTGTTCACCTGCTCTTCATTGGCGAGACGGGGATAGAGCAAAACCTCCTGCATCCAGCGTTGCAGGCCCGCAAGGCTAGCCGTGGCTTGCCCGCTAATCGGCGGCTTCACGCAATCTCTCCAACAGTGTTATCCATCACGTTCGGGATCATAAAGCTGACCGGCGTCGAAACGCTGCCGGATGCCCCCGGTTGCACATCGACAGGCGGCCTATATTCCGATGAGGGCGAGATGTATTGTTGCGCCTTGAACAGCTCGGCTTCGCATTGCGCAAGCGAGGGAATATCGCCGTCCCATTCGAGGGAAGTGGGCGCGCCGCCGGTGCGTGCCCAGGCCAGGCGAAACAGCTCCCAGACTTCGGGGCGTACCGGCCGGTCGTGGGTATCGATCACATGGGTGCCGCAATCTTCATGACCGGCCAGATGCATCTGCACCACATGCTCGAACGGAAACGCATTCAGGTAATCCAAGGGATCTTTGTCGGCGTTGAATGAAGTGACGTAAACATTGTTGACGTCCAGCAGCAAAGCGCAGCCGGTTTCCGCTACTAAAGCCCGCAGGAAGTCCGGCTCGCTGATAGTGGACTGGGCAAAGCTTAAGTAAGTGCTCGGATTCTCGAGCACCAATTGACGCTGGAGGAAATCCTGCACGGTGTTCACCCGCCCGGCGATATGCTTCAGGGTTTCTTCCGTCAGCGGAACCGGCAACAGATCGTGCGTGTTAATCCCGTTGATTCCAGTCCAGCACAGGTGGTCGCTCAACCACCGGGGGCTCACCTTAGCGGCCAGCAGCTTGAGCTTTCTGAGATAGCCGAAGTCCAGCGGGTCGGTGCTGCCGATGGACATCGACACACCGTGCAGCACGACGGGATAACGCTCGGCCACTTGCCGCAGGATATACAGCGACTTGCCGCCGGAATCCATGTAATTCTCGGAGATAGCCTCGAACCAATTGACGCGGGCCTCTCCCGCCAGAATCTGCTCGGCGTGGCAATGCCGGAGGCCGAGGCCCAGCCCCGGCTCCGTCTTGCCGGCTGTCAACATTGCAGGCTTGCTATCCATGGAATCAGCTGCAGCTTCCGCCACCGCTCATCCCACTCGCGCCGCAAGCGGCGAAATTAGGATCGTTATCGCTTAACCACTGATAGGAAGGGCCCACCGCAAGCTTAGTGCCATTAACAGTTTGATAGGCTTCCGCAGGCGGATCGTTGAATGTTTTACCTTCCGCCTTCATCCGGGCCTCAAAGACTTTGCGCGCCAGTTGCCAAACACTCTGGCCTCGAACCCCATCGGCGGTGGCAAAGCGCTCCGCATTGATGGGGCTGGCACACGAACCCTGCCCCCTGCATTCGTTGCCGCCGGGTTGGCTTTGCTGGGCGGACGTCCCGTAGAGCCCACAGCCGCCCTGCTGTTTACAATCGTTCAGCGTATGGCAAGTGTGGTCAGTAGCGGTAGCGCACAGACCTTCGCCGGCACAACTGTTCGGTTCGTGCCCTGAGTATGCCCTGCCTTGCCCATTGCAGGCGTTAAGCCCCATGCAACTGTGTTTGAGCGCCACTGCCGGTATTTCAAAGCCGCCCGGCGGCAGGCTGATATCCGACAGATCGGCAATCAACGAAGGGATATTATAGCTATTCAGCATAGTCAACTGATTGGTGTATGAATTGGGCAGCGCGGCTTCCGCCGGGGATTCGGCTGCCGCAGATTTCTGAATTGCGTCTATATAGGCTTGAACATTGGACTTAGGGGACAGGCCGTTTGAGGTGATATCCAGGTTTTCGAAAGTCGGCGCCAGCGTCACGTTTTGCTCCAGCGGCATGATGGGCGAACCGGCGGGAATCGCGACGGTAAACTCGCGCATGCCTTTAATCATCCGGTCGAGAATCCAGATCATCGCCTTGTGCATGTCGACGTTAAACAGCTTTTCCTGCGCCGCCCCGCTGACCTTGTAAGTGGCCTCGCTCATCAGGAACATGTATTGGTAAACCGCATTGCAAAGATTCGACAGCGCCTGGACTTGGGCCGGATAGTTCGCCGTTGTCGGATTCTTCGGGTAGGCGTAGGTGATCTTCGAGAGGTCTGCCGGCGTCCACTGCGTTGCCGCGGCGGGTGGAGGCGTAGGCGACGACGGCAAGACTTCCTGCTGCGAACCGTAGGGGGTCAGCTCGGACTGCAGCGACAAGAATTTATAATAATGCGACGCTTCCGTTTTCGAGGGGTCATCGTCCGGCGACTCCTGTGAAGGAACACCATATCCCTCGCCCTGGTCGCAAATCGTTGAAATAGCCTGCAAGGCGCTCAGCTTGTCATTTACCGTCACCAGCTCCTTCAAGCCGGCGTGGCTGTCGCTGCTGTTGGGGTACTGGGCGACGCTGGCGGCGGAGTCGGGTTCGCTGGGAACGGCCGATGGCGTATACGTGCTGCCGGGATAAACCGTGTCGATATTGTTTTGACCGTAATAGGCGTCGGGAATCTGCTTCTCCTGCGCACCGGCGGTGAAATCCGAATCCTGTACCTGCTGGGTCGATATCAGGCAGCGGATGTACGAATAGAACTCGCCTATGGTGCTCCAGTTGTCGTCCACCAGCGCCTCGGCGGTGGATTGCGGATACTCGATTTCGAGAAAGCCCCACAGCGTGTCGTAGCTCAAACCGGCAAGAGGAATGGCAACCGGTTTGCCATCGGGCCCCAAGGGCTTGTGATGAGGCAGGTTGGTTCCCCCCGCCTCCGATTGAAAGTTGGGCGACTTGCCATACATCTTGGGCACTCCACCCAAGGCGAATAGAATATTCGCCGCCAGCGTCATGTGCAGCATCTCTTCAACAGACACGCTCATGATGACGCCGCCCGCCTTGTTGGCAAACAGATTCAGCGGCACCGTCGTAGTGGAAGGCTGGCGTTTGATCGAGTAATAGGCGTAGAGATAGATCGGAAGGGTCGCGAGTTCGATCTCGACAGCGGTTTGCAGGCACGATTTTAAGCGCGCGAGGATTTCCGCCCGCGTATATTTGGCTTCCAGCTCCTTGACCTTGGCTTGCTCTTTTGGGGTCAGTTGATCGACGGGATCGACCCTTATTCGAACGCTCTTAATCGTCCTGGCGCCATCGAACTCGACAGTCACGCCCAAAGCGCCGGCTTGCGCCTTTTTGAATTCGTTCAACTGGGAATCCGTCATATTGCCGGGCGCGTAAAAATAATTGTCGAGTGGTCCGTCCGTGCCTTGCCGAGGCAGCCCCCCCGTTGCGGATGAGTCCAGCACTACAGTGGATTTTCCGTTGCTGTCGGTAGAGATGCTTTGCACTTTGCCGGATAAGGTGTATTGGATCATCGTGTCAACTCCTTTATTAATTTTATATAAGATAGAAGCGCCGCCCTGTCGCACCGTCGGATTCCCGTGGTGGCCAATGCAGCGCCAGTTTTTTCCGGGCGGCCGCCGCCCGCATTTTTATCTTCGGCGAGTGGGTCCTTGCCTGTCCGGAATACTATCCCGTCCATGTGACCCAAATATGAAGCTCCCGCCTCCCATTTTCCGGCTACGGCCCATCCGCCTCGAACGGCCTCCCCTGTGCCGCCCTCGCAGGCAGTCCCGGACGACCATGCCTAGAGCCGGCGCGTCGAAAGCAGACACTAAGCCCCCCCGCTACTGACCCAAGACAGAAGCTTTATTTTCAAGCCAGTCGGCCCTGGGAGCGACATCTGAACGTTGGTCGATTGGCCGTTCTTGTCGGCATAAGGAAAACCGTAACCGAGGCCATTGATGCTGACGTCCGGCTGCGAGAAGTAGGCCGCGTAGAAGTTCGCGGATTGGCCGTCGGCATAGTAGACAAACGGGGGCTGCCCTTGCGCGGTACACGAACCGTCATCGGTAAACGTGGCCACCGGCGTGGTGCTGCTATTGGCGATGGGGCTGGAGGTCAGCTTTTGCAGGCCGCTCCAAACCCCGTTGCTACCCAGTTGGCTGCGGTAGATATTGAAGCCTCCCGCCGTCTCGGCCCCAATGGCGCCGCCCGGCCCATTGACCGACGCCCAGGCGAGCGCGACCGTATTTTGATCCGACGCAACATCGACCTGGATGATATTGCTGGGCGTCGTCTCCGTTGCCTGCTGCCACACTCCAGTGCTGCCCGTGAATGTTCCATTGCCCGCCACGGGGATCGAAAACATGTTCGCGTCGATAACGCTGGCCGGGAAGGTTCCGTTGGCGTTGGTATTCCCGCTGACGCCGGAGATGATGACGCGGTCGCCGGTTTGGAGGCCATGATCGGGCGACGTAATCACAATCGGGTCGGCGTCGCTGGCCTTCTTAACGGTACCCGCCAGAGGGGTGGCATCGATATTCACGGCGGTGAGGGCATAGCGGTAAGTACCGGCGGTTAGGCTGCCCGCGGTTGCCGTCGCCGCTGTCGCGGACGTGAGCAGCGGCGAACTCGCCCAATAGCTGGGGGGAAGCACGTTCACCCAGTTGCCGCCGGCATTTCGCGGCGTGATGCCGCGATTCAACGCCGACACGATATTGTTGTAGACGTTCTTCGCGTCGCCCACGTCCAGGGTCGAGGCGGAATCCACCACCGAACCGAACACGCCGTCCGCGCCAAACACCATGGAAGAAGCGGATTCCCAAGCACTGTAAATCGCCGTCAACCAGGACGGCGCGGGCGGGTAGGCCGGATTGACGGTGTTGCTCGAAAAAAACGGCTGATAGACGTTGAGTATCTTGCCGGCAAATTGATCGCCCCACTGGCCGGCCCCGCCCGTCAACTGCAGCATCGTGTATTGCGGCCCCGCATTGCCGCTTGCATAGACATCCAGCGTGTAGCCCGACCATTTGGTTTGAGTGGCTTGATCGTCCAGCACGAACGTTGTCGTGGGGCTTGCGGGGTCGGCGGGCCGATAGTAATCGAAGAAGTCCTTGATGGCTGCCTCGAAATATTTATTCAAGGGGTCATAAAGGTAGTTGTTGATCGGCGGGGTTTGAACCGTGCCGGCATGGCTGCCGGGGCTCGCGTCAAGATAATTCGTTGCCGTCACGCCCGAGGCGATCAATTGGGCGCCGCTCAAGTCGGACGATAGGCTCCAATAGACGTTATAGCCGGTGGCATAGGGGTAGGGGTTCCAGGCAATTTGCAATTGGTTGTAGGCGGCCCCCGTCGTCCCCGTCAGGATATTGCTAGCCATCGATTCTCCGGTGGCCGAGGTGGCGGTTACCGCATAATAGGCGGTCACCGAGGTGTAATTGCCTACAGCGCCGGCTGGATTGGCGCTCAAGGCTAGGGGCGGATTTCCCTCCAGCACGCCGATAATGTCTTGCGGAGCGGTGATCCGCGTGCCGGTCGGGAAGGGCGCATTCTGGTTGTCCGCTGCCCCGGCCAAGAAAAAAACGGCATTCGAAGCCGAATCCAGCTTGTCGATGAAGCTTTTGAAGCCCTTGAACAGCGTTTCGCGATCCGGCAGCATGCCGACGCCGAGCACCGAATCCGCGGGAGGCGGCGGCGTGGCCCCGGTCGTCGTCACCTGGAACGGAAAGCCGACCTGGTCCACCTCCGAGACGTCGAAGTCGAGGCTGGTGCTGGTGATGCCCCATTCGAACAAGCCGAACACGTCATTGGGATTCGTCATCGGAGTCGGCGACCCGACGCTCGGGCTCGCCGCACTGCCGAGCACGGGAATGGCGATCGGCGAACCCACGCTGATGACCATGACCCCGCTCAATATCCCGTTGGCGCTGGGGTCGGGCAGGCTCAACGTGGCGCTGACCGTCGCATTGGGGTAAGGGGGGATGCTGGCAGGAAAGAGGTTGATGAGCGGCAGATTCTGGCCGAATGGCACATCAGCGTAGCTCATGCCGCTTGCCGGCTCCGGCATCTGGATCACGGCGCCGCCGCCCGGCAGCGCAGGGCTGCCGATGTAGCCCGTGACGCCGACGAAAGAGTCCGGCGTGGTTGCCGTGTAATAGACGACCACGTTCTGGCTCGGCGTATATCCGGCAGGGGTTTCGATCATCAGCGCGCCGGAACTTGGAAACCCCGCCGTCGACGCGACATTGATCGTGGAGCCCAGTACGTTCGAGGAAGTCACGGTTGCGCCCGAACCGATACCGGAAGCCCCAGGCGGGAACGTCGTTCCGGTGAACGCATTGTTCTTCGTATCGACCCCGGTGTAAGCGACGGTCACGCTGAGGCCCGGTTGACTGATCAAGATGTTGCCGCTCGGTGGAAACCCGGTGACGGACGTTACCGGAATCGGATTCCCATCGACCGGGCCGACGGCGCTCGTCGTCGCCGTGGACAAGGTCGTCGTGCTGGCTGTCACGCCCGTTTGGGTTAGATAAACAAACTGCGACATGTCATTTTGCTCGTTGCCGAAAATGGCCGCATAGACGCCCATATTGGCCACAGCGCCGGGAACCTCGAATGTCACCGAAAACGGCTGGGTAGCCGAAAGAGTAGAAACCGCCATTTATTTTTCCTCGATTGTTTAAGATTTAGCGGAGCTTGGATTTCGTTCCGCTCCGGCCTCACGGGAATTTAACGCAATGAAACATTGCCAATACCAGTTCATCGCCATGCCGCCTATGCAACCGGGCTAACTCGTTTATTGAAAAATTGACGACAAGAACTCGTCGCATCATATCCAAGCCAAACCCAAGAATGAATCAGGGAAACCCCTAGTTTCGCGCCCTGCCCCCAACAAAACATCGGCCTTGCGCACGTGGAATAGGAACCCGTGTAGCTATCTCGCCAAACCGTACCAGTTTGAAGTAGCGTTTTCTCCTAGAAAGGAGGCTCTACATGAAGAAATCGAGATTTACTGAGCAGCAGATCGTAGCGATCCTCAAAGAGGTGGAAATTGGCGCCCTCTACTTCTGGCTGGTACAGAATAGCAAAGAGGCTACTGAGGAGGGAAGCGGCGCCCAATACACCAAGATTCACGTTGATCGCAGCATTGCATTCATGCACGGCTATCTGGGCGAGAAAAACTGGCCAGCGGCATGGGCAACGCCCCTCCAATGCGCGATTCGCAGCACCGATCCTGCAACCCCATTGTCGCGCATCGCCTTTCCAGACGAACGACCGCGCCTATCTGGAAAAATTGCTGTTCCTCTATTCGGAATTCAAGGAAGCGCGTCTGGGAGATTTCAGCAGCGCCCAAGACTTGCCGCGTCGCACCAAGGACTTCTACGAGATAACTGGCAAGAAGTTGGACATGGAATTCGGTAGCACCTATAAATTTCTTGACGACCATTTCAAGGATTGTTTCGGTATCGAGTGCAATTATTATCTGGAATCCATCGGCAAAAACATTGCTTACTTGTCCGAGGTCGTCAAACGCGACGAAGCGGAATATTTCCAGAGGCTCAAGCGCGGCGGTATCGTTGCACAGGTGGAAACGCTCGGCCTGTCTCTATTCCACCAATAGACAGGGAATCCCCTTCGCAGTCGACCAGCGAACTCAAGCCAGCGATCATCCCTTGCTTCTAGTGACCCGACTTTCCGTCCAAGCCAATCTGTCCATCATTACCCCCTGCCGCTGGCAAACTGCCCGAGTATTCGGCCCATCCGTCATTTCCTTGGCGCAGATAGTAGCGGTTGTCGCGACGCATGACCACCATACCCTCATTTTCCGAGACAAAATCGGTGGTCGGCAGTTCGTTCGCGTAATCCGATGGTGCAAAGCTGTCGCCGGCAAAGGGCGATTTCGCCAGCATCCGCGCAACAATCTGGGAAACCGCCAAATAACTGGTGGGTGCGTCTATCCGCAAGCTGTCTCCCTCACGCCGAAGGTTGGGGCCGACTACCTTGATGCCTACCGGCACCAGGGTGATCGCCGGACTGGGAATCTCCCGCAGGCCGGGGATTTGCATCTTGTCCCCGCGTAGCGCGGCGCCATGTTCAGGCACCATGACCACTACCGCCCGCCGTCCGGAGGACTCGATTTTCTGCATAAATTTATCTAGGTCGTCGAACAACCTGGTGAGGCGAATCTTGTAGGTATCCAGGCTGTTGCGATTCGAGTCAGGCCCCACCAGATGGTTGCCGTCGTGCAGGCTAATGGTGTTGTAATAGGCCGCCACCCGCGGCACCCCGTCTTTCTGCCGGGTGTCCAACCAGCGGGAGAGCACGGCCAAATCGTCGAAGACCGGCGAATCATCGAACGCATGTTGTGCGACAGGGATGCCGTTGAGCGGCATGGCAGGAACCGTCAGCTTGCCTTGGATCTGCAAGAGTTTCAGAAAATCGTCAAAATGGCCATCGTGGTTCATCACCAGATTGGGCTCGAAACCGCTCCGCTTGAGGCTGTCCATCAAATAGCAGCGATCCGGCACGGGGGAGTAAAGTCCGGCGTGGGAAGTCTGTCCACAGGTCGCCCGCAAGACCCGGATCGCCGCCGGGCCGCTATAGGAAGAAGCAGAATTGAAGCGGGTCAGCACCACATCGAAGCGCTGCCACAAGGGGTGGTTTTCCAGCCCAACGGCACGCACGTCATCCCAGGCGAGGGAGCAAATATGAACAAAAATGACGTCGAAAGGCACGGCCCCGGGGGGCGGTGTGGGGAAAGAAACCGCGCGCAGCGATTCCTTATTGTAGAAATTCTGCAATGCAGCATCCAGCTTGCCTTCGGATCCTCCCCCTTGACCCGCCCCTTCCCCAGCCGGTTTTCCCGCAGCCGCAGCCACACTTGCTCTGGCGAACGAAGAC
>JAIOJO010000016.1 GCA_019911985.1 Sulfuricellaceae bacterium
TTTTAATAAATCCCGAACCCGGGTTCGGGATTTATTAAAACAGCTTCTAGGGGCTGCTCTTGAGCAGGACGATGGCGGCTCCGCTGCCGCCGTCCTGGGGCTGCGCCTGGCAAAAGGCCAGTACTTCGTCGCGCTGCATCAGCCAATGTTTGACTTTGAATTTCAGCACTGGCTCCTTGTTGGGCGAGCGCAGGCCCTTGCCGTGGATGATGCGCACGCAGCGCTGTCCGCGTTTTTGGCAACGATTGAGAAATTCGGCTAGCTGGATGCGCGCTTCGACGCTGCCTAGGCCGTGCAAATCCAGCTCCGCCTGGATGACCCAATGGCCGCCGCGCAGCTTGCGCAGCGTCAGCCGCACCATGCCGTCGCGCAGATAGGACAACTCCTCGCCGTTTTCCATGGCCTCGTCCCAAGGGATGGAGTCGCTAAGCGAATCGACGAGCGCTTGGCGTTCGTCGCGCATGGATTGGAGGGGAACCGGTTTCGGCCGGCGCAGCGCGTGGCGCACGCGGTTGGGATGCATGAGCGGGCGAACATCGGCCACCGCCGCGCGGAATTGGTCGATGTCGTCCGGGTTTGGCGCGCCAGGCTCGCCATCCTTGGGTTTGCGGGCCATCTGAGCTTAGTTCGTCGATACGCCGGCGGCCCGGCCTAGCCAAGAGGAAAGTGCTTAACCCAGGTTTTCCAGGTAGCGTTCGGCGTCCAAGGCGGCCATGCAGCCGGTTCCGGCGCTGGTGATGGCTTGGCGGTAGCTGTGGTCTTGCACGTCGCCGGCGGCGAACACGCCGGCTATGCTGGTTTGCGTGGCGTTGCCGTTATGGCCGCCCTGGGTGATGATGTAGCCGCCTTCCAATGTCAGTTGGCCTTCGAAAATATCGGTGTTCGGTTTGTGGCCGATGGCGATGAAGACGCCTTGCAGCGCCATTTCCTTGGTCGAGCCGTCGTTGGCGTTCTTGATGCGGATGCCGGTGACGCCGCTCTTGTCGCCCAGTACTTCGTCCAGTTGGTGGTTGTATTCGATCGTGATATTGCCGGTTTTGGCTTTTTCCAGCAGCTTGTCGATGAGGATTTTTTCCGCGCGGAATTTTTCCTTGCGGTGAATCACGGTGACATGGCGGGCTATATTGGACAAGTACAGCGCTTCTTCCACCGCGCTATTGCCGCCGCCGACCACGGCCACGTCCTGGCCCTTGTAGAAAAAGCCGTCGCAGGTGGCGCAGCCGGATACGCCGCGGCCCATGAAGGCCTCTTCCGACGGCAGGCCGAGGTACCTGGCGGAAGCGCCGGTGGCGATGATCAGCGCATCGCAGGTGTAGGTGCCTTGGTCGCCGATCAGCGTAAAGGGCTTTTCGCTCAGCTTGGCGGTATGGATCTGGTCGAAAATGATTTGCGTGTTGAAGCGCTCGGCGTGTTTCTGGAAGCGTTCCATCAACTCCGGCCCCATTACGCCGGCCGGGTCGGCAGGCCAGTTGTCCACTTCGGTCGTAGTCATCAATTGGCCGCCTTGCTGCATGCCGGTAATGATGACCGGATTGAGGTTGGCGCGAGCCGCATAGACGGCGGCGGTGTAACCGGCAGGGCCGGAGCCGAGAATGAGAACGCGGTGGTGTTGGCTGGTCATGGGGTTTACTCCTTGAAATTTAGTCGAGCTGAATGGTCGGCATTGTAGCAAAAAAAGGGCCATTCATGACGCACTTGGGCGCGCCGGCTAAAAATTTAGACAAATTCTAAGTTATTTCCTTGCGTTCCCGAAGCGGGGAGCGAAATTCGGAAAATGCAGCCTGTGCCGGTATTGGCGGCGGAAATGCTGCCGTTCATGTTGTGCTCGATAATCATTTTCGTCATATAGAGTCCGATCCCGCTGCCGTTTTCCTTGGTGGTGAAGTAGGGCTCGAAGATCCGCGGCAGGCTGTCGGATGGGATGCCGCCGCCGTTGTCTTCGATGCTGAGCGAGATGCGGCCCTCATGGCTGGCAAGCATGATGCGTATTTGGCCGTGGGCCACCTTCCGTTGTTTGATGGCGTCCTTGGCATTGATCAGGATATTCAGGGTAGCTTGGGAAATCTGGTGGGGATAACCGAATGCGGCGATGCCGGGCGGAACGGATTGTTCGAGCGAAATATTTTCGTTTTTCAGCGAAGCTTCGATGATGGCGACTGCTTCTTCCACGGCCGCGCCTAGGTCGAATTCGACGGCTTGGCGGTCGGGGCGGAAGAAATCGCGGAAATCGTCGATGGTGCGGGACATGTTATCGATGAGCTTGGCGGCGATTTCGGCTTGTCTATCCAATTCTTCCGTGCTCAACAGGCCGTCGTGGAAATCCAGGACGACGTTTTGCAAGAGAATATTCAGGGCGCTCAGGGGCTGCCGCCACTGGTGGGCGATGTTGTGCACCATTTCGCCCATGGCGGCGAGGCGGGACTGATGGATCAATACATGGTCTTTCTCGCGGTTCTTCGCGGCCTCTTCCAGGATGCGGTGTTCCAAGTTTTCATTGAGCTCTTGCAACTGATGCTCCGCTTTTTTGAGCTGGGTCATGTCCTGGATCGTTCCGATCAGCCGTTCCGGCTTGCCCTCGGGGCTGAGTTCCAACTCGCCCTGGAAATGGACGATACGGCTTTCGCCGCCGGGCGGCAGGATGCGGAAATCGATGGCGGCGCAACTTGTCTGCAGCGCTGCCTGCTTGAACCAGCTGTCTATCATCCCGGCATCGTCGGGGTGAAGACGGTCGATAAACAGGCCGTAATTGGGCGCAAAGGCGTCGGGTTCGTAGCCGAGTATGCGGTAGACCTCGGCCGACCAGAACATTTTTTCGCTGGAGATATGCCATTCCCAGTTGCCGATATGGGCGATGCGCTGTGCTTCCGCCAAGCGGGCCTCGTTATGGCGCAAGGCCTCTTCGGTGCGCTGCCGTTCGGAGATTTGCAGGAGCAGATTTTCATTGGTTTTCTCCAGTTCGGCGGTGCGGATTTTAACCCGCTCTTCGAGCTGGCTGCGATACGCGGCGAGCATGCCGTCGCGCTCGGCGATGGCTCCCAACATGGTGTCGAAACCCCGTCCCAACTGTCCAAGCTCGTCCTGGCTGAGCAGGTTTGCGCGCAGCGAGAAGTCGTTTTCCCGGCTGACGCGATCCATCAAATCGGCCAGGGTTTGGATCGGCCCGCTGACCGCTTTCTGGAAGCGGGAAATCAACAGAAAGGCGAAAAACAGCGCGACGATGACGCCGGCGAGGATCAGCGCCAAGTGCTGGAGCAGGTCTTCGTAGGCTTCGCGGGTATCGAGCTGCAGGTAGAGGCTGCCGATGTGCGCGCCGTCTTGCCGGATGTTTTTAGTCAAGGCCAATTGGCCGGAAAAGAACAGCGGCTTGCCTTCCGGCGGCAGGATGGCCGGCGCCGGCGCCGAGTTGGGCGGCGCATATTCCGCCAGTTTGTTGCCGTAGGCGTCGGTCAAGATCGCGCGGGTGATGTTCGGCTGGATGTTGAGCTGGTCGAGAATCTGGCGGGCTGTCTTGTCGTCGGAGAAAATCAGCGCATGGGCGGCGTTGTCGGCGAGCAAGCCGGCGGTTACGGCGGCTTCGCTGCTGATCCTGTCCTGGTATTCGTACCATTCCAGGCTGCCCAGACCGATGCTGAGCGACGCTATGGCCACGATGGCGGTGCTCAGCGCGATTACCATCATTTTCTGCTTAATGGGAAGATTGGCTAGCATCTTCGACTCCTCCAATCCGGCTCATTCCGCCGCGGGTTTTCGGCCCAGGGACAGCAATTTGGAGCTGACCTCCAGCCCGCTTCCCAGAATGGCGTTTAAGTTGATTTCAAAATAAACCCGGTTGTTCTCGGTCACGAAGTTAATCATGATTCCGCGCTGGCCGAAGCCTTCGCTGTCGGCTATCGTCAGCATGCCGGCCCCGACCGCCTGGGCAACAACCCGCCCGAGGTATTTTTCCGCCGAGGCGGCGACGAATAGCATCTGGCAGCCGCGCAAGTCGGCGTTCGGCTCGATTTGCGCCACGTCCAGGCCCGGCTCTTTCCCCTGGTGGGCACGAAATACGTCCAGAGCGGCGCCGAAGGGCTCCTTGCCGAGGATGCACAGCCGTAGGCGAGTCCGCTCCGCCTGGGCCGGCCACTCGACGTATTGGGTGAAATGGCGGATGAAGGCTGCCTTGATTTCATATTCCGTGGGTGTCGCCGACCTGGCCGGCGCAGCGTTCAGCGCAAGCGCCGCCGCCAGGCACAGGGCGGCATAGCGGCGTTGCCTGCGGGGTGGCGGCCGGTTCACGGGGGCGGGCATGATGGCGCGGTTCTTTATCCGAATCTCCGCCTAGAATCCCCACGTGGCCGAAAGGTAGGCGCTGCGGGGAACTTCGCTGGTGGCGGGGTAGCCCTGCGCGAGAAATTCGGGGTGGCGGTTGTCGAACAGGTTGCGCAAGTCCAAGGCGACTTCAAGATCGCGCGCGGCTCGCCAGCCCAAGCGGGCGTCTATCCGGGTGTAGGCTGAAATAACTTGTGCGGGCGGGCCGTCCACCCGGTACAGCGATGTTTCCAGATCCGTTTTCCCGCCGAGAGCAAGGTGGGATTGCAGCTTAAACTGATGCTGCGGGTCGTTGCCGCCCCGGGCGGGTTCGATGCCGCTATCCTGGGCGTTGGGGTCGAGGCTGTAGCGCATTTCGAGCCAACTGTAGGAGGCCTTTAGTGTCCATTGCTCGCTCACTTGCCAATTGCCGGAGAATTCCAGGCCATGGCTGCGAACCTGGGCTGCGTTTTGGAATTGGGTGGCAAGAACCCGGTGCGGTAGCGGCAAGGCTACGAAAAACGGCGCCTGCGGCTGCAGGATTTCCACGTCGCGGTAATCGTTGTAGAAAGCGGAGACGTCCAAGGCTATCCGCTGGCTTGGATGGACGCGGTAGCCCGCCTCCAGCGCGAGCAGTTTTTCCGAAACCAGGTTGGGATTGCCTTCTATGCTGGCGACGTTCGTGATGCCCAAGTTGCCGGGGAAGGCCAGGAGGTTGATGAGGATGTCCGAATGGGCGCGCGGCGGCGTGCGGATGGCCCGGGAGACGGCGATCCAGGCGTTTTGCCGTTCGTCGATTTTCCAGCGCAGGCGCGCATTGGGCTGGTATTCGGTGCCGGTGTAGTCGTTATGCTCGAATTTGGAGCCGAGGATCAAGTGCAGCCGGTCCGGCATCAGCGCGATTTCATCCTGGACGAAGGCGCTGGTCGTCCTGTCGGTGCGGCTGGCCGGAGTAAAGGTGGCGAAAAAGCTCGGGTCCTGCGTGTCGTGGGTCTGGCGGTAGCCTAGTCCCCATACGATGTCATGCCGCCGGCCGATCGGGAAGCGGCGCTGGAAATCCACATCGAAGGTGTCGCGGTTCTCCGTATGGAAAGGGTCGCTCCGCTCGGTGCTGTCCCAATAGGCTTGCAGCGTCCAATCCGAGGCGGGGGAGAGCGCGCGGCTCCAGCGCAGCGAAAGATTCCGGCCTTTCATATTGGTGTTGATCGCCGTGGTTTGCATGTAAGGGGGCGTCAGCGAGGCTTGGGGCTCGATCAGGCCGTCGTTGCCGTCGTAGGCGTTGCCGCCGAGACTTACGCTGTCGCCGCCCGGCAGGCCCCAGTCGGCGCGGAAACCGGCGCTGTGCATGGCCCAGGGGTCGCTGGCGGATACGCCGCTGGGCAGTTCGAAGGCGTTGCGCGCGCTGTTTTTGGCAAAGACCCGGTAGTGCCCGTAGCCGCCTATTGTGCCGCCGTAGCGTAGCGATTCTTGGCGCTCCTGGTTGCCGCTGCCGGCGCTGGCGAGCAGGCCCTGGGTATCCGCGGCGGAGCGGGTGATGATGTTGATCACGCCGTTCACCGCGTTGGCGCCCCACAGGGTGCCGCCCGGGCCGCGTATGACCTCGATGCGATCGATGTCTTCCAACATCACATCCTGGCTATCCCAATAGACGCCGGCAAAGGTCGGGGAATAGAGGGTGCGCCCGTCCAGCATCACCAGCAGTTTGTCGCTGAAGCGCTGGTTGAAGCCGCGGCTGGAAATGGCCCAGGTGTTGGCGTTGATCTGCGCCACTTCCAGGCCCGGCACCAGGCGCAGCAATTCGGGCACGCTGGTCAGGCCGGAGCGCCGGATATCCTCGCGGGTCAGTACGAAAATGGCGGCGGCGGTATCGTCCACCTTCTGCGGTTTTTTACCGGCGGAAACCACCTCGGTTTGCAACAGTTGCTCCAGCGTGAGATCCGTCAATTTGGCGGAATTTCCCGCCCCGTCCGCCCAAGCCGCAGGGGCGGCCGCCAGCAGCGCGGCGGATAGCGTGAGGCTGCGGAAAAATCCGCAAGGGAGCCGTTTGCGGGCGTGGGCAATGGTATTCATGTCTTCTTACTCTTGAGTGGTTCATGCGCATTCCAGTATAGCGGAATGTCCTGCCCGCCTGCAGCGGCGGCAGGCATTCGGATTTTTATCCCCGCCAAATCTTGTAAGGCTTTCGGGTATATAATTCATTCCTTTGAATTTCGATGGCTGCCGATGGCTTTGCCGAATCCCAATACTATCCCGGATCGAATGGGCCGAGGCC
>JAIOJO010000141.1 GCA_019911985.1 Sulfuricellaceae bacterium
CTTCGATATAGAGCAGAATGCTGTCGGTATTCGGGTCGGATACCAGGTAGTCGAGGATCTCGCCGAAATCAATATCCGCCGAAGTGCCCATGGATACGACACTGGAAAATCCGACATGGTTGGCTTGAGCCCAATCCAGAATCGCGGTGCAAAGCGCGCCGGACTGGGATACCAGCGCCAAATTGCCGGCTTGGGCATTGCCTTTGTAAAAGGTGGCGTTGAAGCCGATGCTGGGGCGCATCAGGCCGAGGCAATTAGGCCCGAGCAAGCGGACGCCGTAAAGCTTGGCGGTATCGGTTAGCGTTTTTTGCAGCGCGGCTCCTTGGGGGCCGGTTTCGCTAAAACCGGCGGACAATATGATGGCTGCTTTTACCCCCCGTTTTCCGCAGCTTTCGATAATGCTGGAAATCGTGGCCGCCGGCGTGGCGATGATGGCCAATTCGATCTCTTGGGTGATGTCTTCTATCGAGGCATAGGCCGGTTTGCCTAAGAGTGTTTTATATTTGGGGTTAACCCCGAAAATATCGCCTTGAAAATGGGCCACTAGGTTCTTGTAGAGAATGGTTCCGACAGAATCCTTGCGCGTGCTGGCACCAAAAACGGCGACCGATTTGGGAGAAAACAACATGTTCAAATAATGTTGTTCCATTCTTGACCTAAGCTCCCTGCTGGTTTTTGCGGCTAGTGCCGACCTAATGACGCTGGCTTGACTTCGTATTTAAATCTAAACTTGAGAAATTACTAGCTCAAGATGGAAAATGCATACCGCCTTCGTTTCTCACGCCGAGTGTTTGTTTCACGATATGGGGAAGCATCACCCGGAAAGTCCTCAGCGCCTCAAGGCCATTGACGATCAGCTCATCGCCAGCGGATTGATCGGCTTGCTCATGCAGCATGATGCGCCGCTGGTTACGCGCGAGCAACTGCAACGCGTCCATAGTCCAGAATACATCGAACGCCTCGAACGGGTGGCGCCGAAGACCGGAATGGCATCCTTGGACGATGACACACTGATGAATCCCTACACTTGGCAGGCCGCTCTGCGCGCCGCCGGCGCCGTGGTGTTAGGGGTGGATTTGGTGATGCGAGACGATGTGGAAAATGCCTTTTGCAGTATTCGGCCGCCCGGTCACCATGCCGAGCGGGCACGGGCCATGGGCTTTTGTTTTTTCAATAATGTCGCGGTCGGCGCGGCCCACGCGATGGCCGCATACGGGCTGCGGCGAGTGGCGGTTGTGGATTTCGACGTGCATCATGGTAACGGGACCGAGAATATATTTCACGATGACGCCCGCGTGATGTTGTGTTCTACATTCCAACATCCTTTCTATCCCTTCAGCGGGGTGGACAGTGGCAACGAACACATTATTAACGTGGCGCTGCCTGCCTATAGCGATGGTGAGGTATTCCGTCGTGCCGTGGAAAAGGCATGGCTCCCGGCGCTAGAGCGTTTCAAGCCGGAAATGATACTGGTTTCCGCTGGCTTTGATGCCCATATTGAGGACGATATGTCCATGCTGCGTTGGCGGGACGAGGATTATGTGTGGATTACGCAAGAAATCAAAAAGCTGGCGGCTTGCCACGCCGATGGACGGATTGTTTCGGTATTGGAGGGCGGCTATGCGCTCCAAGCCCTGGGCCGATGTGTGGCGGCCCATATCCGTGTGCTGGCCGATTGATTCGAATAGGCCACGGGAAACGTGCTTTCGCTTAAGCGCGACATGAAGAAGCCCATATTTTCTTGGGTGGATACGGGTGAATAGGGCATAATAGCGGGTGTGGCGGGTCTCCCCGCATTGCAGGGCGGTGAACCTGGTCAGGTCCGGAAGGAAGCAGCCACAGCCGTTATATGCAAGTGCCGGGGATTGGGCTCGCCACACCACCGTAATCTTCCTAATCTCCTCCGAATCGTTGTCGCGGCATTCTGGTACAATCCTTCGCTTATGGCTCATCAGGCTCTGGCGCGAAAGTGGCGCCCTAAAACTTTTTCCGAGATGGTGGGGCAGGAGCATGTTGTCAAAGCCCTGTCCAATGCGCTCGAACAGCAGCGTTTGCATCATGCCTATCTGCTGACCGGCACTCGCGGGGTGGGTAAGACCACGCTGGCGCGAATCCTCGCTAAATCGCTTAACTGCGAGATCGGCATAACACCAACGCCTTGCGGTGTTTGTTCGGCCTGCCGCGAAATCGACAGCGGTCGATTTATCGATCTGCTGGAGTTGGACGCAGCGTCCAATACCGGTATAGACAATATGCGCGAAGTGCTGGATAACGCCCAATATGCACCCACTGCGGGTCGTTTCAAGGTGTACCTGATCGACGAAGTGCATATGCTGTCTCGTGCGGCGTTTAATTCCATGCTGAAAACCCTGGAAGAGCCGCCCGGTCACGTGAAGTTTATCCTGGCGACCACCGATCCGCAGAAAATCCCTGTGACGGTCTTGTCGCGTTGCCTGCAATTCAACCTGAAACATTTGCCCCCGCTGGAAATCGGCGGCCAGTTGCAGCATATTCTGCAACAAGAGGAAATCAGCTTCGATGCGGCGGCCCTTGCCTTAATCGCGCGCGCGGCGCAGGGCAGCATGCGTGATGCCTTGAGCCTGCTCGATCAGGCGATAGCTTACGGCGCCGGCACGGTAGAAGAGTCTCAGGTGCGCGATATGCTGGGCTCCATCGACCAGGGTTATTTGTTTTCCTTGCTGGAAGCCTTGGCGCGCCAGGATGGCGCGGCACTGATGGGCATTGCGGAGGAAATGGAAACACGTAGTTTGTCTTTCGACGCGGCCCTGCAAGACCTGGGTACGCTGCTGCATAAACTGGCCTTGGCGCAGACGGTGCCGCAAGCTTTGGCGGAAGATTTGCCCGAGCGCGGCCGCATACTTGAACTGGCCAGGGTATTTACGCCGGAAGAGGTGCAGCTATTCTATCAAATTGCGCTTCACGGTCGCAGGGATCTCAGCCTAGCCCCGGATGAATTTTCCGGTTTCACCATGAGCTTGTTACGCATGCTGGCTTTCACATGCGAGGGCGGTAGCGGAACTGCGCCCACGCCAGTGCAAACTCGGCCGCCGCAACACACAGCGGACGCGCCTGCAGCTATGCCTGTGCAACCGCAGAGCGAAGCGCCCGCAGCGACGCGGGGAGGCGAAAGCGAGTTTGACGGCGATTGGCCGAAGTTGATCCAGCGGCTCAAGCTGGGAGGCATGGCGAAAATGCTGGCGCAGCATTGCGAGCTAAAGAGCTATTCGGCGGATCGCTTGGACTTGTGCGTGCCGGAAGAGCATAAACATCTGTTGGAAAAAGGATTCCAGGATAAACTGAAGTCGGCGGTGGACGACCATTTCGGCCACCCTGTGGCTATCATGGTGAGCATTGGCACCGTGACGGGGATGACGCCGGCCGAATTGCACAACCGTGAAAAACAGCAAAAACAGCAGGAAGCCGTGGCGTCGATCGAGCAGGACCCTTTTGTGCGCGATTTGGTGGAAACCTTCGACGCGCAAATTATCGAATCAAGCATCAAACCTATCGAATAAGCAGGAGAGCAAAATGATTAAAGGCGGATTGGGAAACCTGATGAAGCAGGCCCAGCAAATGCAGGAAAATATGAAGAAAATGCAAGAGCAGCTAGCCAGTGTCGAAGTCGAGGGTCAGGCTGGAGCCGGCTTGGTTAAGGTGGTGATGACCTGCCGCCACGATGTGAAGCGCATCAGCATCGATGCGAGTTTGATGAGCGAAGACAAGGAAATGCTGGAAGACCTGGTGGCGGCGGCCGTGAACGATGCGGTGCGCGCCGTGGAGGCAACCTCCCAAGAGAAAATGGGCGCTTTGACCGCAGGCATGGGGTTGCCGCCCGGAATGAAGCTGCCATTTTAAGCATTTTGTTTCTTTAAGTTTCATGGAAATGCCATCTAACTCCCCTATGCTATATGCAACAGATGAGAGCCTAGATGAAAACGCCCGCTAGTCTTGAGCATCTGATTCAGTCTTTACGTTGTCTACCGGGTGTCGGACCGAAATCGGCTCAGCGTATGGCTTACCATCTGCTGCAGCGCGACCAGAAGGGCGCGCGTGCCTTGGCGCAAGCTCTTGACCACGCCTTGGATAATTTACGCTTGTGTCAGAAATGTAATAATTTCAGCGAAGCGGATTTATGCGAATTGTGCGCTTCGCCGCGGCGCGATGCTCATCTGCTGTGCGTGGTGGAAATGCCGGCGGACTTGGTGATGATGGAACAGACACTGAGTTATTCCGGCTTGTATTTTGTGTTGATGGGGCGCCTTTCGCCGCTGGACGGCATCGGGCCGCGAGAGATTCATCTTGACCGATTGATTCGGCGGGCAACGGACGGTGTGGTTCAGGAGGTGGTGCTTGCCACCAATTTTACCGTCGAGGGGGAGGCCACCGCCCATTACATCGGCGAATTGTTGCAGCCGCGCGGTATACGGGTCACGCGTATCGCTCGCGGCTTGCCCGTGGGCGGCGAATTAGAG
>JAIOJO010000142.1 GCA_019911985.1 Sulfuricellaceae bacterium
GTCCATCGTGCTGCGCATCGCCGCCATCCACCGCGCCCCGGTCGCCTTCGGTTTTGTCCGGGTTCAGGCGGGAAAAGCGGCGGCCCAAGCTGGCGAGCTGCGCATCGGGCACGCCGGGCCCGCTGTCGGCCACGTCGAGGCTCACGCTGCCATCTTCCATGCGGATCGCGACGACGACCCGCCCGCCCGCCGGCGTGTAGCGGATGGCGTTATCCAGCAGGTTTCTCACCAGGATAGGCAGCAGGTCGGCGGAACCCGCTATCGGCGGAATCCGGTCCGCATCCAGTTCCAAATCGATTTTTTTCGCCAGCGCTTCAGTCCCTGCCTCGGCGCAACATTTCCTGACCACGGCGGCCAGATCGACATCGGCGAAACGATCGCTGGGCGCCAGCGCATCCAAACGCGCGAGCGTGAGCAATTGATCGACCAGATGATTCATCCTGTCCGCGCCCCGCAAAGCCATGGACAGGCTTTTCCGCTGCTCGGCCGGATCGTCCGCGAGCAAGGCGGCCTGGGCTTGCGCGCGCAGGGCCGCCAAGGGCGTGCGCAATTCGTGGGCGGCGTCGGCGGTGAAACGCCGCTCGTTTTCCAGGGTCGCCGCCACCCGGTCTAACAGTTTGTTGAGGGACTCGACCACGGGCGCGATTTCGCGGGGCGTCTCGCCGAGGCGGATCGGGTCTAGCCTATCCGGGGAGCGCAAGCTCACCTCCTGCGCCAGCTTGCGCAGCGGCCGCAAACCGAAGCCTATGGCCGCCAAGGCCGCGAGGCCCAGCAGCGGCAAGCCGAGCAGGAAGGGAAGCAGGTTATGCCAGGCCACCTCCCCCGCCAGTTCGTGGCGAGCCCGGTCGCCCTGGCCGACTACCGTTTCCAAGGCGCGGCGCTCGTCCTTCTGCCGGTAATAGCGCCAGCGCTCGCCCTGCCATGTTCCATTGCTGAAACCCGGCGGCGGCATCGGATCGAGCAGATTGCGCGGCGCGTTGCTGGAGCGCAGCACCAGGCGCGGTACGCTCTCATCCGTTGCCCATACCTGGAACAGCATCGCCTGCTGATATTTGTGGACGCCGGGGCCGATGTCTTCCTCGCGGTCGTCGTCGTCCCCATGGGTGGCGACGGCCAGCAGGGTCTGCGCGTTCTGCGCCAACTGGGCGTCGAACAGTTCGTCTGCTTCCTGCATGGCGTTTTCGTAGCTTTCGTAGCCGGCCACCAAGCCGAACAAAACCATCGCCGTCAGCATCAGCGCGACCAAGCGCGCTTGCAGGGACATCCGGCGAAAACTCATGCGGGACGCTCTATCGTGTAGCCGATGCCGCGCAGGGTTCGGATGAAATCGGCGCCCAGTTTCTTGCGCAAGTGATGGATAAACACCTCGACGGCGTTGCTCTCGACGCTGTCGCCCCAGCCGTAAAGGCTTTCCTCGATTTGGCCGCGGGTGAGGACGCGTCCGGCATTCTGCATCAGGCATTCGAGAATCGCGAACTCGCGTGCCGACACATCGACGCTCTCTCCTGCGCGCCATACCTGGCGGGCTTCCGGGTCGATCTCGATCGGCCCGATCTGCAGCCGGGAAGTGGCATAGCCGCCCGCCCGGCGGATCAAGGCACGCAAACGGGCGGCCAGTTCTTCCATGTCCACCGGCTTCACCACGTAGTCGTCCGCGCCCAGGCCGAAGCCCTTGAGCTTGTCGGCTTTATCGTCGCGGGCGGTGAGAATCAGCGCCGGCAGCGAAGAACCCGCTTCGCGCAGCGATTGCAAGACCGCAAAACCGTCGCGTTCGGGCAGGCCGAGATCGAGGATCGCGGCGGCATACGTCTCGCAGGCCAGCGCATGTTCCGCCTGCTTGCCGTCGCGCAGCCAGTCCACGGTAAAGCCCAGGCGATTCAAGCTTTTCTGGATGCCGTCGCCGAGCAGGGCATCGTCTTCTACCAGCAAAACTCTCATTAGTTCTCACTCTCCGGGCGCTTAGCGCCTGTCTTAAGGAGCCTCTGATTAAGTCGCACGGGGATCGCGTTGCGTCAAAAGCCGGAGGCTGCAAGGCGCGCGACGCCGGTCGTAGCCAGCCTACGATGCCAAGGAGCGCAACGCCGCAGACGCCGGCTTTTGACACAAC
>JAIOJO010000143.1 GCA_019911985.1 Sulfuricellaceae bacterium
AACTGAAAAAGGGCGACCAGGCGATACGTGCCGAATACCTCACTTATTTTCAGCCGGAAGACGAGGTTTACGCCAAGGACAAGGTCGTCATCGAGCAAAAAGGCGATGTGATGGCGGGGCCGGAGTTGCGCTTGAAGATGGACCAGCGCGAAGGCTATATGGCGAGTCCGGTATACCGCCTGCAGGAAGGCCAAGCCCGCGGCGACGCCGACAAACTCCTCTTTCAGGGCCAGGACAAATACGTATTCCAGCAAACGCACTACACGACTTGCCCGGTCGGCAACAACGACTGGTACCTCAATGTCGACCGGCTGGATATCGATCGCGCCGCCAATATAGGCACGGCCCACAATGCCAGCGTGACCTTCAAGGGCGTGCCGATTTTATATGCGCCGTGGCTGGACTTCGCGCTCAGCAAGCAGCGCAAAACCGGCTTGCTGACGCCCACCTTCGGCTCCACGGCCAATAGCGGCAGCGAGTTGATGCTGCCTTTCTACTGGAACATCGCCCCCAACCGCGACGCCACGATCACGCCGCGCCTGTTGACCAAGCGCGGCCTGCAACTCGGCGGCGAGTTCCGTTATCTGGAGCCGGATTACCGCGGCCTGGCCAATGTCGAAGCCTTGCCCAACGACCAGTTGACCGGCTCGAACCGTTACGCGCTGTTGTTCCAGCATCAGCAAAACCTGGGAGCGGGCTGGAGCGGCAACCTCAACCTGCAGAAGGTTTCGGACAACAATTACTTCACCGACCTGAGCACCCAGATCGCCACCACGTCGATCAGCCAACTGCCGCGGGAAGGCTCGCTCAACTACGCTGGAAACGGCTGGAATTTCATGCTCCGGGCGCAGAAATTCCAGACTTTGCAGGACATCAACAACACTCAGACCATCCCTTATTACCGCTTGCCCCAATTGCTGCTCACCGGCAGCCAACTGGACGTACACGGAGCCGACATCGCGTATAGCGGCGAATTCGTCGATTTTCGCCACCCCACCTCGGTCAACGGCAAGCGCCTGATGTTCTACCCCACGATCAGCTACCCGATCCGGCCCGCTTTCGGCTATCTGACGCCCAAATTCGGCCTGAACATGACGCGTTACACGCTGGACCAGAGCACCACCAATCTGCCGGACGCCACCCGCGTCGTCCCGACCTTCAGCCTGGACAGCGGACTGGTGTTCGAACGGGATTGGCAGGGATTCGGCAACACCTTCCAGCAGACGCTGGAACCGCGAGTCTATTACGTTTACGTGCCCTATCGCGACCAGAGCCAGTTGCCGGTTTTCGATAGCGCGTATTCCAGCGTCGGCTTTCCGCAGATTTTTTCGGAAAACCGTTTTGTCGGCAACGACCGCATCGGCGACGCCAACCAAGTCACCTTCGGCCTGACCACGCGCTTCCTGGAGAGCAACGGCAACGAACGCCTGCGCGCCACCATCGCCCAGCGCAATTACCTGACGCTGCCCCGGGTCACGCTGCCCGGCGTCGCCGCGCCCACCAGCAAATCATCCGACATCCTGCTCGGGCTGAACGGCCACATCTCGCAGCCTTGGCGGCTGGACGGCTACTGGCAGTACAATCCCGACCTGCAGCGCTCGGAAGCCTACAACTTCGGCACCAATTACCGCCCGGAGCCGGGCAAGGTATTGAATCTGAGCTACCGTTACGCGCCCGACCCGACCGGGCTGGCCACGGGCAATCTGCGCCAGTTCGACGTTTCCAGCCAATGGCCGTTGCGAGGAGGGTGGTACGGCGTCGGACGCTACAATTACTCGCTGCAGGATAGGAAACTTTTGGAAGGTCTGGCCGGTCTTGAATATAACGGCGGCTGCTGGGTTTCGCGTTTCGTGGTACACAGCCTGGCCACCTCCACCGACAAAATGACCACGGCTTTCTTTATCCAGTTGGAACTCAACGGCCTGAGCAAGGTCGGCACCGACCCCTTAATCGAATTACGGCGCAATATTGCCGGTTATACCAAAATCAACGAGCAACCATGAAACCACATCGCCCCTTTATGTTCCGCCTCCTCATTGTGTCGGCCCTGATCGGCTTAGCCACCGCCGCGGGAGCCGCCGAACCCGCCGCCGCGCCCAGCATTAAGTTACTCGACCGCATCGTCGCCGTGGTCAACAGCGACGTCATCACCCAGTACCAGCTCGACGACCGCGTCAAGACCGTGAGCCAGCAGTTGCGCAAGCAAAACATCCAACTGCCGCCGCGCGAGATATTGGACAAACAAGTGTTGGACCGCATGATCCTGGAACAGGTGCAGTTGCAATTGGCCAAGGAAACCGGCATCCGCGTGGACGACACGCAATTGGACAAAGCCTTGCAGCGCATCGCGGAACAAAACAAAATGGATCTGGCCAGCTTCCGCAAGACGCTGGAGCACGACCATGTCGACTTCGACAAATTCCGCGAGGAAATCCGCAACGAAATCATCATTTCCCGCTTGCGCGAACGGGATGTGGACAACCATGTGCAGGTTTCCGAGGGCGAAGTGGACAACTATTTAAAAACCCGCGCCGCTATCCGTGGCAGCGACAATGAATACAATCTGGCCCATATCCTGATTTCGGTTCCCGAGCAAGCCAGCCCGGAACAAATCCAAGCCCGGAAAGCCAAGGCCGAGGCCGCGTTGGACGATCTCCGCAAAGGCACGAACTTCAGCCAAGTGAGCGCGCGCTATTCCGATGCGTCCGACGCCATGGACGGCGGCTTGCTAGGCTGGCGCAGCGCGGCGCGCCTGCCCAGCCTGTTCGTCGAAGCGGCGGAGGCCCTCCAGCCCGGCGGCGTCAGTGGCCTGCTGCGCAGCCCCAACGGCTTCCACATCATCAAGCTGTTGGATAAGCGTGGCAAAGACACGCCGATGATCGTCCAGCAAACCCATGCCCGGCATATTCTGATCAAGATCAATGAACTGACCTCGGAAACCGACGCCAAGAACCGCCTGCTGCAACTGCGCGAGCGGCTGGTCAACGGCGCGAAATTCTCCGAGTTGGCCCGCCTGCATTCCGAAGACGTGTCCGCCTCGCAAGGCGGCGATTTGGGTTGGCTGTCGCCTGGGCAGACGGTTCCCGAATTCGAGCGGGCCATGGACGAACTGAAGCCGGGGCAAATCAGCCAGCCGGTGAGGACTCCGTTCGGCTGGCACCTGATCCAAGTGCTGGAGCGCCGCACCCAAGACGTCAGCCAGCAAAACCGCCGTCTCCAAGCCCAGCAGGAGATCCGCGCCCGCAAGGCGGACGAAGCCTACCAGGATTGGCTGCGCCAGTTGCGGGATAGGGCCTACGTCGAATACCGCCTGGACGACAAGTCCTAATTAGGCTGCGGCGATATAGACGGGATTCTAGAGTTTCACCGAGTCCGGCTTGGCTCCGCGAACCTGAACGCGCCTGTCTTTATAACCCCCTGTCCATGAAACCCGAAACGCTTGCCATCACCGCCGGCGAACCGACCGGCATCGGCCCCGACCTGTGCGTGCAACTGGCGCAACAGCCCTGCGACGCAAGGCGGGTGATATTGGCCGACCGCGAGGTCTTGCAAGCGCGGGCGCGGATGCTTGGCCTGCCGCTGAACATCATCGACTACCGCCCGGGCAACGCCGCACCCGCGCCCGCCGGCACGCTGGAAGTGTGGCACCATGAAACCGCCGTTCCGGTGCAGGCCGGCGTACTCAACCCGGCCAACAGCCGCTACGTGCTGCATACGCTGGAGTCCGCCGCGCAAGCCTGCCTCGCCGGCGATTTTGCCGCGCTGGTCACCGCCCCGCTGCACAAGGGCGTCATCAACGACGCCGGCATCCCCTTCACCGGCCACACCGAATTCCTCGCCGAGCTGACCCGCAGCCCGCAAGTGGTGATGATGCTGGCGGGCGGCGGCCTGCGCGTGGCGCTGGCCACCACCCATCTGGCGCTGAAGGACGTCGCCGCCGCGATTACCCGCGACGGACTGGAAGCCGTCCTGCGCGTCCTCCAGCACGACCTGGAACGGCGCTTCGGCCTGCCCCGCCCGAGAATCCTGGTGGCCGGGCTCAACCCACACGCCGGCGAATCCGGCCACCTGGGGCGCGAGGAAATCGACGTGATTATCCCGGTGCTGGAGAAATTGCGCGGCGAGGGCCTGAACCTGATCGGCCCGCTGCCCGCCGACACGCTGTTCACGCCGCGCCAGCTCGAAGGCTCCGCCTGCCAGCTCGCGATGTACCACGACCAGGGCCTGGCGGTGCTGAAATACGCCAGCTTCGGCCAGGGCGTCAACATCACGCTGGGCCTGCCCTTCATCCGCACCTCGGTCGACCACGGCACCGCTCTCGACTTGGCGGGGACAGGTCTAGCCGAGGCCGGTAGCCTGATCGCCGCCATCCGCCTGGCTCAAGACATGGCGGAAAAGGAAAAAACGCCTTGAAACACATCGCCCGCAAACGCTTCGGCCAGCATTTCCTGGTCGATAGCGGCATCATTTCCGCCATCGTCGAAGCCATCCGCCCCGCCCCGGACGACCTGATGGTGGAAATCGGCCCCGGCCTGGGCGCGCTAACCGACCCCCTGCTGGCGCGCTTGAAGTGCCTGCACGTGGTGGAACTCGACCGCGACATCATCGCGCGCCTGGAAAAAAAATATCCGGCCGAGCGCGTCGCGATCCACGCCGGCGACGCGCTCAAATTCGATTTCGCCAGTCTGGGCGAACGCTTCCGCGTGGTCGGCAACCTGCCCTACAACATCTCCTCGCCGCTGCTCTTCCACCTCGGCCAGGCCGCCCGGCACATCATAGACATGCACTTCATGCTGCAAAAGGAAGTCGTCGACCGCATGGTGGCCGCCCCCTCCACGCCGGATTACGGCCGCCTGTCGGTGATGCTGCAATACCGCTACGCGATGGAAAAACTCTTCGACGTCCCCCCCGACGCCTTCGAC
>JAIOJO010000144.1 GCA_019911985.1 Sulfuricellaceae bacterium
GTGTAGGCAGCTTCAACGCTATCCGCGTCTATTTGTGGGCGGGAATGCTGGCCGACGACGATCCGGTACGCCCCGTCCTACTCAAGACCTTCGCGCCGATGAGCCAGTATGTCGCCGCCCAAGGGATACCCCCGCTGCAGACCAAAACCCGTGAAGGCACAGCCATAGGCAGCGGGCCGGCCAGCTTTTCCGCCGCGTTGCTGCCCTTCCTTGCCGCCGCCAAGCTCAGCGACACCCTTCATCAGCAGCGCCTGCGCGTGGAAGTCAAGGCCCCGCTGGACCGAACCGACAACTACTACGATCAGGTGCTTACTTTGTTTGGCCTTGGCTGGATCGAAGGCCGCTACCGGTTTGCCCGCGATGGCGCCCTAATCCCCAACTGGACATGCGCAGCAAACTCCTCTCAATCGCGATAGGCTTGGTCTTTGGCACGGCTTTCGGGGCTTCGCCTGCCGAACTGCCTGAGACGACGGCCGCCGACCCCGCCCTTGCCTTACTTAAACACGCCCGGATATGGGAAGGCTACAACCGCCCCGATCTCGCCCGCATGCTGTTGGAAAAACTTTTCCGCATCGCGCCCGATTATCCCGACGGCTTGGCCGAGATGGCCTTGCTGGAAATTCGCGTGGGCCAACCGGATGCGGCGCGCAAGTTACTGGCCCGGCTGCGCCAAGTCCAGCCGGAGCACCCTGCTGTCGCCCAGATCGGTACCCTACTCCCCCCTGCCGCGGCAGGTACGGCTTCCGGAGCTTCGGCCGCCAAACCGCCTGTGCCAAACGCGGCGGCGCCCGCCCGCCGCGCCGCCGCGCCGCTGCCTGAAACAACATCCAGCGACCCCGCCCTTGCCTTACTTAAACACGCCCGGATGTGGGAAGGCCACAACCGCCCCGATCTCGCCCGCGAGTCGTTGGAAAAACTTTTCCTCATTGCGCCCGATTATCCCGACGGCTTGGCCGAGATGGCCTTCTTGGATATCCGCATGGACCAACCGGACGCGGCGCGCAAGTCGCTGGCCCGGCTACGCCAAGTCCAGCCGGAACATCCTGCCATCGTCCAGATCGGGACCCTACTTCGCCTGGGCGGAAGCGACAAGGCCAAGCTCCGGCAGGCACGCCTGCTCGCCCACAGCGGCCGTACTGAAGCGGCTTTGGCGGCATTCAAGGCGCTGTTTCCCGATGGCCCGCCGGACCGCGACCTCGCCCTGGAATACTGGCAACTGGTGGCCAACACGACCAACGGTTGGGAGGCCGCCCGGCGTGGACTGTCCAAGCTGGCCAGAGACTACCCCGACAACCCGCGCTACCGCCTCGCCCTGGCGGAACACGAAACCTCGCGCCTGCCCCTCAACCGGCAGGCGCTGAGGGTCATCGTCGAGCTATCCAAACTACCGGACTACGCGCGCGACGCGCGGGCAGCTTGGCGGCGGGCTGTCCTGCGCCTCGACGGAGGCTCGGCCAGCATCTCCCTGCTCCGCGAATACCTGGCGCAGGACCAGAGCGACACTGCCGTCCGGCTGCGCCTGGAATCCTTCGTCCAAGCAGAGGAGGCCCATCGCCGGCTAATGGCCGACCCCGCCTATCGGGCCGAGATCGACGGGCTCGCCCTGCTGGACGGCGGCAAAATCGACGCCGCGGAAGATCGCCTCAACCAAGCCCTTGCCGGACGGCCCAAGGACGCCGACGCCGTGGGCGGCATGGGGCTGGTGCGCCTACGCCAAGGCCACCATGCGGAGGCCCTGGCCTATTTCCTCCAGGCTTTGCAGTTGGATCCAGCCCGCCGGCGCAAATGGGCGCCCCTGGTGGAAGCGGCCAAATTCTGGGGACTCATGCGGGAATCCAGCGATGCGCGGGATGGGGGTGAATACGACTTGGCCGAACGAAAGCTGCGCCAGGCGATGCACCTCGATCCGCACGAGCCCAACGCAATCGCCGCCCTGGCGAACCTGCAAGCCGATCAGGGGCAACTGGCGGAAGCGGAAAAGACATACCTCCAGGCGCTGCTGATCGAGCCGGTAAACCGCAGCGCCCTGAGCGGCCTGATTTCCCTCTACCTGCGCCAGGGCCGAAACACCGACGCCAGAAACAAGATCGCGGCTCTCTCGCCGGCCCAGCGCAACGCTCTGGGTCACTCCCTGAATGCCTTGCAGGCCGGAATGATGCGGGACGAAGCGGACAAGCTCCTGGCGGAGGGCCATGTGGACGATGCGACGGCAGTGCTCGCACGCGCCGTGGAAACCGATGCCGACGACCCCTGGCTGCGCTTTGCTTTGGCCCGCCTCTATGCACGCCAGGGCATGAAAGCGAAGGGCCAGACCCTGTTCGATGAACTGCTGGCGCGACATCCCAACGATGCCCCCACCCTCTACGCCCTGGCCCTTTATCAGTCGGGGCAGGATGAGAACCGGCCGGCTCTAGCCACCCTGGAGCGGGTCGCCGAAGCCGAGCGCACCGTCAAGATGACCGATTTGCAGCGGGACCTGTGGCTTAGGGTCGAAGGCCAGCGGGCCAAGGCGCTGGCCCAGGCCGGACAACTGGTAGCGGCGCGCCGGATTCTGACGCATGCCGAGGAAAGCGTCGCCGGTGACGCGGAGCTAAGCACCGAGGTGGCCCTGGAATGGGCCGACTTGGGAGACACTCAGCGCGCCCGCTCACTACTTGACCGTCTGGCCGGAACAACACCGCTCCCGGCAAGCTGGCACCTGCGCCACGCTGCGTTTCTCAACCGCATCCGCGCTGAGCCCGAACTCCAGGCGGAACTCGGTAAAATCGCCGCTGCCGGAAAACTGTCCGCAGAGGATGCCCGCACCCTCGCCGATCTACGTGAATCCGCTGCGATCCGCGCCGCCGAGGCCCTGCGCCGCGCGGGCCAACCGGAGGCAGCCCACCGAACGCTGGCGCCCCTCCTCTCCGCCGCGCCGGATCGGATTCCCCTACGCTACGCCGAAGCGAGCATCCTTCTGGCGGAACACCGCCTAGACGCAGCCGAAACCGAATACCGGCGCATCTTGGCGCAGAACCCCCAGGAAGCGGACGCCCGCGACGGCCTGATCGACACGCTGATCCAGGCCGGAAAGCGCATCGAAGCTCTGGGCGTGGTTGAACAGCAGCTAGCTCAGGCCAAGCCGGGCGATCTCGACACGCGGTTGGCGATGGCCGGCTACCTTATCGACCTGGACGAATACCCTAGGGCGCGCGCGGAAACGGACGCCCTGCTCGTTGCGGCCCCCAACAACTCACGCGTCCTCGCTTATGCGGGACAGCTTGCGCGGCGGGATGGACGGCTGGACGAGGCGATCGGCTACTTGCAACGATCACTTGCGGCAGAACAACTCGGACTAGCCGGGAAGGCCCCGCTTTCCGTGGTGCGCAGGGTGGCTTCGGCGGGAAAAAAACCTCAGCTCGTCGTTGACCCGGCCCCGGCGGAAGCCGCCGCAGAGGCACGCGCTGGCAGCACTTACCAGTACCGGCGGCTGGCCGAGATGCTCGACCAGCGGAGCACTTGGCTTTCCTCCGCAGTAGACTGGCGCTCGCGCGCGGGCACGGAGGGCGTCTCTCAGCTCGACTCCTGGGAAATCCCGGTGGAATGGAAATCCCCCCGGGGTGCGGAAGAACAAATGATCTTCAGGGCCGACGCCGTGCGGATAGGCGCCGGAACCCTGAACCTCGCCGACACCGCCGCTACTAAGTCATTCGGCAGCCTGCTCCTGTGCCAACCGAACTGCCCGACCGGCCTCATACGGCAAGAGGCCGGCGGCGCATCGTTCACCGTCGGCTACCAGCGTGACGACCTGCAAGCGGACGTGGGCACTACACCTCTGGGATTCCCCGTGTGGCACTTGGTCGGCGGCATTCGCAAGAAGGGCGACCTAGGACCGTTCTCTTATTCTGCCGAGGCCTCGCGCCGCCCGGTTACCAGCAGCCTGCTGTCCTTCGCCGGCGCCCGCGACCCTCGCACCGGCATGGTCTGGGGCGGCGTCGTGGCGACCGGCGCACGCCTGGGCCTGAGCCTCGACCAAGGGGGAACCCTCGGAGCCTGGTCTTCCCTGGGCTTCCACAAGCTCACCGGCGAGAACGTACAAAGTAACGACCGCGTGCAGCTCATGGCTGGCGGCTACTGGCGCGTCATCAACGAAGACGACCGCCTGTTCACCCTCGGCCTCACCGGCATATATTGGCGCTTCAAGGAGGACGCGGGGGAATACACCTTTGGTCACGGTGGCTACTACAGCCCGCAGAAGTACCGCTCGCTGTCGTTCCCTATCACCTTCGGGCAGCGCTTTCCGCGTTTTTCCTACGTACTGCGCGCCGCCGTATCCACCTCCCAATCGCAGTTCAACGACGCACCCTATTACCCTACCGACAGCGCCATACAGGCCCAGGCAGGAAACCCCCAATACAACGCCAGTTCCGGCCCCGGCAAGGGTCATGGGGTTTCCGCCGCCTTCGAGTACCAGTTGGATCCCAAGCTGTTCCTCGGCGGGCGGCTGGAACTCGAGCGCTCCGACTACTATGCGCCAAACCGCCTGCTGTTCTACCTGCGCTATGACCTGGATCACATCGCCGCGCAACCGGTGCTGCTGCCGCCAGAACCCGTAATTCCCACATCCCAATTCTAGGCTATGCGTATCGTAACCACTTTTGCACTGCTCGCCTACCTCATGCCCCCCCTGGATGCGGCGGCGTTCGACCATTACAAGCCCATTGCCCTGAACGAATCGGCTGCCGCCTACATCCGCGATGGCGACCTGAGCACCGCGCGAATCTTGCTGGAACGGGCCGTGCGCCTGGCCCCGCACGACGAACGCATTCTGCGAAACCTGCGGGAACTCACAGATCAGATGGAAGGGACTCCTCTAGCTAATCCACCGAAAGCGTCTGTTTTACCTGCTAAAGTCGACGCGGAAAAGGCGAGAGGCCAAACAGCTAGCAG
>JAIOJO010000145.1 GCA_019911985.1 Sulfuricellaceae bacterium
GTATTAGGGGGCCAAGGTAGAACACATGAATCAGACTCTATATCATGCTTATCAACGCGAGTTCGGGTGCCTCGGGCATCGTGGTCATCATGAAGAAACCAGTTTCATTCATTGCCTTGCTTATGCTGTCCGGCTGTACAACTTATCACGTGCAGCCGATAAAGTTGGCAGCACTGATGCAATCTTTTGCAGCACGCACTCTGGATAATCCCAACCTGCAACGACCGCCGAGCTGATTGGCCTTGGTGGCCACTTTGCGTTACTACGCACCCATGCAAAACATTCACAAAAAAATCGTCATACGCCTGCTCCTGGGGTGGCTATCGCTGTCCCTGGTAATCGGTGGAGCGGTGTTCTACCTGGAAATGGAGAAGGTGGACAAGCTGGTGCTTGGCCTGGCGGTGAAAGAATCGCAGCCCTTCACCGTCGAGTTTGACCGGGCCAGTGCCAGCCAGGTGGAAACGCTGAAACAAAAGGCCGACGAATTCCTCAAAGGGCATTTCATCGTCCTTGAACTCTACGATGAACACAAGAAGCAGATTCTTGAGCAGGTAAGCTCCGGCAGGGAAGAGATCGAGCAAAAGCTCAAACAATATGTCCACCCTTTTCCGCTGGAGAACGTCACCTATTACAAAAAGTTTTGGATCGACCGGCAATTGTTCCTGCAGGTGTTGTTGCCGCTCCGGGACAAAAGCGGGGAACTGATCGGTTATTTCGAGGGCGTCTACCAGGTCGACGCAGAAACCTTGCGCGAGATCGAAACTGACATCACCCGCACCCTGCTCCTGGTGGTAATAGTGACCCTCATCACAACCATCATGCTCTACCCCATCATCATTTCCCTCAACCGGGGGCTGATCAAGCTCACCTCCGACTTGCTCAAGGGCAATATCGAGCTGATGGATGTGCTGGGCAGCGCCATCGCCAAACGGGATTCCGACACCAACGCCCACAACTACCGGGTCACCATTTATACGGTTCGCATCGCCGAAGCCCTGGGACTGTCCAGCGCGCAGATCCGCAATCTGATTGCAGGCGCATTCCTGCACGACGTGGGCAAGATCGGCATCAGCGACAATATCCTGCTCAAGCCCGCCAGGCTGTCCGATGAGGAATTTGCGGTGATGCGCAGCCATGTGCGGCTGGGGGTGGACATCATCAGCAAATCCAACTGGCTGGTGGGCGCGAGGGAAGTGGTGGAGTTCCACCACGAAAAATTCGACGGCAGTGGTTACATGAAGGGGCTGAAGGGGAAGGGAATTCCCTTGAATGCGCGAATCTTTACCATTGCTGACGTGTTCGACGCGCTCACCTCGAAGCGTCCCTACAAGGAACCCTTCGGTTTCGAGGAGGCAATGGACCTCATGCAGCACGACAGCGGCCGTCACTTCGACCCCGAACTGCTGCACACCTTCAGCGGCATCGCCCATTCCCTTTACCAGGAGGCCAACCACGCCGAGGACAGTACGCTGGAAGCATTGCTGAACCGGTTGGTCACAAAACATTTTTTCAACGGTGGACCTTGAAGACTGGACAGCGCGGTGGACCGGGCGCCATGTGATGACCAGCCCGTTCGTGGATTTCCAGGTGCGGCGCAAGCCGGTGGTGGAATCGCGGCGCATCCTGCCGGTTGCGTTCGGCGTGCCCGTACTTGTGCTGGGCATGATGGCCTGGCGCCGCTATCTCCGCTACGCTGGTGTTTAAATGAGTTGAAAAATCAGACTTCACTCATTGCATGAAGAAACCAGTTTCATTCATTGCCTTGTTTATGCTGTCCGGCTGTGCCAACACACACATCGACAAATACAGCGAAGACATGCCGGAGATTCGCAATTAGAAATGGGAAATGGATGCAAGACAGAAAATGAAAGCACCGGCGAAATGCGTTACGCGTACCGGATTGACGTTAATGAACGGCGGAAAATATGAGTAGCAAAACCAGCTCTCCAAACCTAGGCACGGTTGTCTCGGTACGAGGCAGTGTCGTGGATATAGGATTTGACGAGTGTTTGCCGCCCATCTACTCCTTGCTGCGCGCGGGGACAGAGGGCCAAATCTCTGTTGAGGTGCTGTCTCAGCTCGATGCACATCGCGTGCGCGGGATTGCGCTGACCCCCACGCAAGGCCTCGCCCGCGGCATGCTGGTGGAAGACACCGGCGGGCCGTTGCAGGCGCCGGTCGGCAAGGAAATTCTTGCACGCATGTTCGATGTTTTCGGCAACGCCATCGACCGCCAGCCGGCGCCGGCTGGTGTCCAATGGCGCTCGGTCCATCAGGTGCCACCTTCCCTGGCGCGGCGTTCCACAAAGTCCGAACTTTTCGAGACGGGCATCAAGGTCATCGATGTGCTGATGCCGCTGGAGCGCGGCGGCAAGGCGGGCTTGTTCGGCGGGGCGGGCGTGGGCAAGACGGTGCTGCTCACCGAAATGATCCACAACATGGTCGGGCAACAAGAAGGCGTGAGCATCTTTTGCGGCATCGGCGAACGCTGCCGCGAAGGCGAGGAGCTCTACCGCGACATGAAAGCGGCGGGCGTGCTGCCGAATATGGTGATGGTGTTCGGCCAGATGAACGAACCCCCCGGCGCCCGTTTCCGCGTCGGCCATGCGGCGCTGACCATGGCCGAGTATTTCCGCGACGACGAGCACCGCGATGTGCTGTTGCTTATCGATAATATTTTTCGTTTCATCCAGGCAGGCATGGAGGTGTCCGGCTTGATGGGGCAGATGCCGTCGCGCCTGGGTTATCAGCCGACCATGGGCACCGAGTTGTCGCAACTGGAAGAACGCATCGCCAATACCGATAGCGGCGCGATTACCTCGATCCAGGCGGTGTATGTGCCGGCAGACGATTTCACCGATCCGGCGGCGGTGCACACCTTCTCGCATCTTTCTGCGTCTATCGTGCTGTCGCGCAAACGGGCGAGCGAGGGGCTTTATCCGGCCATCGACCCGTTGCAGTCCAATTCCAAGATGGCCACGCCCGGCGTCATCGGCGAGCGGCATTATGCCCTCGCGCAGGAAATCCGGCGTACGCTCGCGCAATACGCGGACCTGAAAGACATCATCGCGATGCTCGGCATGGAACAGCTCTCGCCGGATGACCGCAACGTGGTTGCCCGCGCCCGGCGGCTGGAGCGTTTTCTCACCCAGCCGTTTTTTACCACCGAGCAATTTACCGGCCTGAAAGGCAAGCTGGTCAGCCTCAAGGACGCGTTGGACGGCTGCGAGCGCATCTTGCGCGACGAGTTCAAGGACGTCCCGGAGAGCGCGCTTTACATGATCGGGGCGATAGCCGAGGCGCGGGCAAAAACCAAACTCGATCCCGAGCCGAAACCTCAAGCGGAAGTGGAACATGCAGCCAGCGCGCATGAATCTTAAGATTCTCCTGCCCTTCAGGATCTTCGCCGAGAAGAGCGGCGTATTGCGCATCGTCGCGGAGACACGCACAGGCTCCTTCGGACTCTTCCCCCGCCGGCTTGACTGCGTGGCGGCGCTGGCGCCGGGGATACTGGTTTTCGAGACCGCAGCGGAAGG
The DNA here is from genome assembly GCA_019911985.1 of Sulfuricellaceae bacterium. GTDB lineage: Bacteria > Pseudomonadota > Gammaproteobacteria > Burkholderiales > UBA9220 > JAIOJO01. The sequence goes on from JAIOJO010000145.1 coordinate 3,537, forward strand.
CGAGGTTTGCGTGGCCGTCGATGAAGGCGTGCTGGTCAAAGCCGGCGCCGACGTGCTGGTCTCCGTGCGCAACGCGATTGGGGGAACGGACCTCGGCAAACTGCGTGCGGCGGTCGAGCAGGAGTTTCTGAATCTGGCCGAGCAGGAGACGAGCGTGCGTTCGGTACTGGCGAAACTGGAAAGCGGATTTGTTCGTCGCTTCGCGGCGTTTCATCATGAGTGAAGAACCCCAAGAGAAATCCGCGCCGGGCGAGACGGAATTCAGCCATCGGGTGGGCGAGAGGGCGGCGCGCAAGCTCAAGGCGCAACGCCGCGTCACGCAGACCGTCTGGTCCGGCCTGGGCATGATGGGCCTGGTAGGCTGGTCGGTGGCGATGCCAACCCTGCTCGGCGTGGCACTCGGAATCTGGCTGGACAAGCACCACCCGGGGGGGCATTCTTGGACGCTCATGCTGCTGGCCATCGGCTTGGGGCTCGGCTGCTTCAATGCGTGGCATTGGGTGGCCAAGGAAGATCGGGAAATACACGAACAGGAGGAAAACCACCATGAATGAAGCGTTGACCCTGGTATCCGCTTTGCTGGCTGGCGCTTTGCTCGGCGCGATTTTTTTCGGCGGACTTTGGTGGACGGTTCGTCGGGGCCTGACGTCCGAACAGCCGGCGCTTTGGTTCCTCGGCAGCATGCTGCTGCGGACGTGCATGGTGGTGCTGGGGTTCTATTTTATCCTGGGGGACGATTGGCAGCGCTTGCTGGCGGGCCTGCTCGGCTTCGTCATCGCGCGCCTGATCGCGACGCGGCTCAGCCGGGTAGCGGCACCGCCCAGCCCATTGGCACAGCAGGCCGGCCATGCACCTTAGCCCCGACGACATCATTTTCTGGCGGCACGGGTTTTTCAAACTCAACGCCACGATCGCTTACACGTGGGGACTGATGGCCGTGCTGGCGCTCGGCTCGAAACTCGTGACGCGCAAACTCTCCACGGATCTGCAACGTTCGCGCTGGCAGAATCTGCTGGAAGTCGTCGTCACCGGCATCAATCAGCAAATCGGAGAGGTCGGCCTGCGGCGGCCGGAGAAATATCTCGGCTTTCTCGGCACCCTGTTCCTGTTCGTCGCGCTGGCGAGCCTGTTCACCATCGTTCCCGGCTATGAGCCGCCGACCGGTTCGCTCTCGACCACCGCAGCATTGGCGATCTGCGTGTTCGTGGCGGTGCCGATATTCGGCATTGCAGAGAGCGGATTGGGCGAATATCTCAGGGACTACCTGAAGCCGACGGTCATCATGCTGCCGTTCAACATCATCAGCGAACTCTCGCGCACCCTGGCCCTGGCCGTCCGTCTGTTCGGCAACATGATGAGCGGGACGATGATTCTCGCTATTCTGCTGACCATCACGCCCTTCATCTTCCCGATCGCGATGAGTGCGCTCGGGCTGCTGACCGGCATGGTGCAAGCCTATATCTTCAGTATCCTGGCCACGGTTTACATCGCCGCTGCCACGCGTACCCGCAAGCCAGGGCCCGAGAACGGAAACCACGACGCCAACCACGAAAGGATGCACCATGGATAGCATGACGCTCATCGCAATCGCTTCAATCGTCACCGCCGGCCTGACGATCTCACTGGGGAGTATCGGACCGGCGCTCGGCGAGGGGCGCGCGGTCGCCACGGCCTTGAGTTCGCTGGCGCAGCAGCCCGATGCCGCAACGACGATCACGCGTACCTTGTTCGTCGGCCTGGCAATGATCGAATCCATTGCGATCTACTGCTTCGTGGTGTCGATGATTCTCATTTTTGCCAACCCGTTCTGGAGCCACGTCATTGTCCAGGTCGCAGGAAAGTGAGTCATGCTGATCGACTGGTTTACCGTCATCGCGCAAGTCGTCAACTTCCTCATCCTGGTGTGGTTGTTGAAGCGCTTCCTTTACCGTCCCATTCTCGCCGCCATCGACGCGCGTGAGAAGCGGATTGCCACGGCGCTGGCAGACGCCGACGCGAAAAAGGCCGAAGCCCAGAAAGAGCGCGACGCGTTCCAGCACAAGAACGAGGCGTTCGACCAGCAGCGCACCGCACTTTTGAGCCAGGCGACGGACGAGGCCAAAGCCGAACGTCAGCGGCTGCTCGACGCAGCGCGGCAGGCGGCCGACGCCATGAGTGCCAAGCGGCAGGAAACGCTGATTAGCGAACAGCAGCGCTTGGGCGAAGCGCTTACCCGTCGCGCACGGGAGGAAGTGTTTGCCATTGCCCGCAAGACGCTGGCGGATCTCGCCGGGACAAGCCTAGAAGCGTGCATGGCTGAGGTGTTCATGCGCCGTTTGCGCGAGCTGGACGGCCAGGCGAAAAAAAGCCTCGCCGAGGCTCTTGAAACAGCGTCCGATCCCGCGCTCGTGCGCAGCGCGTTTGACCTGCCCGCGGCGCAGCGCGCGGCGCTACAAAATGCGCTCAACGAAACCTTCGCGGCTGAAATCCACGTCCGTTTCGAGACCGCGCCGGACTTGGTCAGCGGGATCGAACTCAGCACGAATGGACTAAAGGTGGCGTGGAGTATCGCGGATTACCTCGCGTCGCTGGGAAAGGCCGCCGACGAACTGCTGAAAATGCAAGCCAAATCTGAAATAAAGACCGGGCAAAACGCCAATGAACATCGAGACTGACGGTCATGGAAAAACGCCGCCACAGATGATGAAACAGCCATTGTCCATGCCCGGTTCCCTCTCTCCTAACTCTCTCCCGGAGGGAGAGAGGGACGAGGTTTCGCTTCGCGAGTTTCACGTTAATAGCCTGCAACACGCTTTCGACAGCGCGTTCGCCGGAATCAGCCAGGCGCGGGAAGCATTCGCGCCGCAACTGAAGCTACGGGAAGTGGGCGCGATCACCAGCATCGCTACCGGCATCGCGAAAGTCTCCGGCCTCCCCGGCGTGGGTTTCGAGGAGGTGCTGAAGTTTCCCGGCGATCTGTATGGCATCGCATTCAACGTCGATGAAGACGAAATCGGCGTCGTTCTGCTGGGCGACTACTGGCAGTTGCATGCGGGCGATGAAGTCGAGCGCCGGGGGCACGTGATGGACGTACCGGTGGGGGATGGCTTGATCGGACGCATTATCAATCCCATGGGCCGGCCCCTGGACGGCAAGGGCCCGGTGATTTCCAGCGCGCGCCGGCCCGTCGAGCGCCCGGCACCGCACATCATGGACCGTGCGCCTGTCACCGTGCCGTTGCAAACCGGTATCAAGGCCATCGATGCGCTCATTCCCATCGGGCGCGGCCAGCGCGAACTGATCATCGGCGACCGACAGACCGGCAAGACCGCGATCGCGCTCGACACGATACTCAATCAACGCGGGCAAAATGTGCTGTGCGTTTATTGCGCCATTGGCCAGCGCGCGTCCGACGTGGCCCAGGTGGTCGCCGCCCTGCGCGAAAAGGGCGCGATGGATTACACCATCGTGGTCGTCACCGAAGGCAACGATCCGCCCGGCCTCGCCTACATCGCGCCTTACGCCGCGACCAGCATCGCGGAGCATTTCATGGCGCAAGGCCGCGACGTGCTGGTGGTTTACGACGACCTCACGCATCATGCGCGCGCCTATCGCGAGCTGTCTTTGCTGCTGCGCCGCCCGCCCGGCCGGGAAGCTTTTCCCGGCGACATCTTTTACATCCACTCGCGGCTGCTGGAACGCGCAACGCACCTGCGCCCGGAGCTTGGTGGCGGATCGCTGACCGCGCTGCCAATTATAGAAACCGAAGCCCAGGACATTTCCGCCTACATTCCGACCAACCTGATTTCCATCACCGACGGGCAGATTTACCTCTCGCCCTCGCTGTTCGAATTGGGTGTTCTGCCCGCTGTCGATGTCGGAAAATCCGTCTCGCGCGTCGGCGGCAAGGCGCAACGCGCGGTCTACCGTGCCGTGGCGGGCGACCTCAAGCTCGCCTATGCCCAGTTCGAGGAGCTGGAAAGCTTTGCCCGATTCGGCGCCCGGCTGGATGAAAATACACGCAAGATCATCGAGCATGGACGGCGAATCCGCGCCTGCCTCAAGCAGCCGGAATTCGCCCCGGTGTCCGTGGCCGCACAAATCACCGTACTGCTGGCTTTGACGGAAAAACTTTTCGACGAGGTGCCGCTTGACCGGATGACGGACGCCGAGCACGCCGTGCGTGAAGGTGCAGCGGACATCCCGGCCGAGGTGCGCGCGCGATTCGATAGCGCTGAAAAATTAAGCGACGAAGACAGTGCCACGATTATCCAGATCGCCCGCAACGCACTCGCGCGCTTCCAGCCCAAGGAGAAAAGATGAGTGATACCGCCGCGAGCCTGCGCCGCAAGATCGCCAGCGCTGGAGAACTCGAATCCGTGGTGCGCACGATGAAGGCCATGGCCGCGTCGAGTATCACGCAGTATGAGAACGCAGTGCGCTCTCTGGATGATTATTACCGAACGGTGCAACTGGGCTTGGTCGCGTGTTTCCGGCAGGCTGAAACAATGGGTGCCACGACGCGAGTGGAGCAGAAAGAAATAGGAGCTATTGGCGCGGTCGTGTTTGGTTCCGACCAAGGACTGGTTGGCCAATTCAATGATGTGATGGTGGAGTTTGTCATGAATACGCTGGGAAATCTGCCGGGTAAAAAGACCGTCTGGGTGGTCGGCGAGCGCATTCATTCACGCCTCGCAGACACCGGCCTGCTGCTGGGGGAACGCTTCATCCTGCCGAATTCCATTAGCGCGATTACGCCGCTGGTTGGGCAGATTCTGATCGAGATGGAAACGCAGCGTGAAAAGGGCGAGATCGCACAAGTCTACCTGTTCCATAATCACCCTCAGTCCGGGGCGCTTTATACCCCAGTGAGTCAACGGCTGTTGCCGCTAGACGAGGTGTGGCGGCGCGATCTGGCTACCTTCCGCTGGCCGACCGGAAATTTGCCCGAGGTCATGAATGGCGGAGAGCGGACGCTGCCGGCCTTGATTCGCGAATATCTTTTCGTTTCGCTTTACAGGGCGTGCGCCGAATCCCTGGCAAGCGAAAACGCCAGTCGCCTGGCTGCGATGCAACGCGCTGAAAAGAATATCGATGAACTGCTAGAGAATCTGAACCGGACGTTTCACCGCCTGCGTCAGAGCGGCATCGACGAGGAATTGTTCGATGTCGTCTCCGGCTTCGAGGCGCTGACAAGGCCTTAGAAGCTGTTTTAATAAATCCTGAACCCGCGCCGGCGGCAAGCGGGTTTCAGGGCGCGACGCGGGCTCAGGATTTATTAAAACAGCTTCTTAGAGACGACCGAAAGGATCGTGATGAAAGTCACTTCAAAGGATTTCCGGGTGCAGGAAGGCGAAAAGGCCAAACTTAAAAAGTGGTCACCATCCTGCAATGATCTTTGAATTTTGGAATGATGGATTTCCTGGAAATTTGTATCTCTTGGCGCTTCGGGCTTGTATGAACACTTCGCCAGGAATTGCTTCTGGTACACGAAAGGCATTGATGCGCATTCTCCTGGTTGAAGACGACCGCATGATAGGCGAGGCCACCTCCGTGGCGCTGCGCGATGCCGCCTACGCCGTGGATTGGGTGCAAGACGGGGAAACGGCTTTGCGGGTACTCGACAACCAAGAACACCAAGCCGTGCTGCTCGACTTGGGCTTGCCTAAGCGCGATGGGCTGGAAGTGCTGCGCCAGTTGCGCGCCAGCAACAACCGTTTGCCGGTGATTATCGTCACCGCCCGCGACGCGGTGGAAGACCGGATCAAAGGACTGGATTTAGGGGCCGACGATTACCTGGTCAAACCCTTCGACATCAACGAACTGCTGGCCCGGTTGCGCGCCATCATCCGCCGCCAGGGCGGGCAAGCCTCGCCGGTACTGAGCAACGGCATCGTCAGCCTCGATCCGGCTACACGGGAAGCACGCCACGGCGATGTCCAGTGCCTTTTGAGCGCCCGAGAATTCGCGCTGCTGCAAGCCCTGCTGCTGCGCCCCGGCACGATCCTCACCCGGAGTGAACTGGAGGAGCGCATCTACGGCTGGAATGAGGAGGTGGAAAGCAACGCCGTCGATTTCCTGATCCACGGCATTCGCAAAAAGCTCGGCTCCGACGCGATCAAGAACGTGCGCGGGGCCGGTTGGATGGTAGCGCGCAATTCATGAACAACTCCTTGCAACAGCGGCTGTCGGTCTGGTTGAGCGTGGCTATCGTGGTCATCGGACTGCTGGCGGGCGGCGTGTCGTTCTGGCTTGCCTATAATGAAGCCCAGGAATTTCAGGACGACTCCCTGCGCCAGATCGCCACTCTTGTAGACGCCGACCGCCTGCCTTCCGCTGGGCAACGCTCCGCGGGGG
>JAIOJO010000146.1 GCA_019911985.1 Sulfuricellaceae bacterium
CCCTCTCCCCAGCCCTCTCCCGCATGCGGGAGAGGGGGCTTGTTCGTGGCACCGTGAGCGTCTCGTGAGCTTAAGGTAGTGCCATGGGGGACGTAGCCCAATTAACCCGTCCTAACCGTGCTTGAGCAAGTCAACGACTGCAAATACAAATACGTCAGGGTCTAGAAAAGATGCACATCTTTTCTAGACCCTGACGATTGGATCCGTTTGTAAGGCGTGAAACAGCTTGCGTTTGATCGGCGCGGCGCGGGCATTGGTGCCCAACATCACAAACATGCAAAAACATCCGCGCGAGACTGTTGTTGCGGTTGCTTGCGCTCGGACATGAAATCGGGAGCGAATTTATCCAGGCTGCTTCGCACGGTGAAGTTCGCTATCCGTAGGATGTAACGAGGAACGAACCGCATCAATCGCGAAACTATCAAGCACCCACGAACGGAACATCTCGAACGATGCGCTTCCTTCGTCACCGCATCCTACGTGGGATTAAAGGCGCCGGTTTCGCGCCGTGAACTTCGGTTTCCAGCGGCACGAGGTCCAGCTCAGCGCCGACTCAAGCCGCGCCGCCGCTCTTCAGCAAATGCCCCACATAGCGTTCCACGCCCTGCTCCACGGTAAGAAACGCTTCGCTATAGCCAGCGCCGCGCAGGGCGCTGACGTCGGCCTGCGTGAAGCTTTGGTATTTGCCCTTCAAGGCTTCGGGGAAGGTGGTGTAGCTGAGGAGGCCTTGCTCGCGCAATTGATCCAGCGTGAGCGCGGGTTTGCCCTGGGCCTTGCGGCAGCTATTGACGGTGGCCACCGCGACGTCGTTGAAGGTTTGCGACGCGCCGGTGCCGACGTTGAAGATGCCGGACTGGCCGGGGTTGTCCAGGAAGTGCATGTTCACCTTGACGACGTCTTCCACGGAGATGAAGTCGCGCCGCTGCTCGCCGTCGCCGTAGCCCGCGCAGCCTTCGAACAGCCGCACCGTTCCTTCCGCCTGGTATTGGTTGAAGAGGTGGAAGGAGACCGAGGCCATGCGGCCCTTGTGCTGCTCGCGCGGGCCGTAGACGTTGAAGTAGCGGAAACCGGCGATTTGGCCGGTCTTGCTGGCCCACATCCGGCGCACGTACTGGTCGAAGAGGAACTTGGAATAGCCGTAGACGTTGAGCGGGTCTTCGAATTCCCGCGATTCGCTGAAGACACTGCCGCCGCCGTAGACGCTGGCCGAGGAGGCGTAAAGGAACTGGGCATTCTGTTTCTGGCAGAGTTCCAGCAGGGAGACGGTGTAGCGGTAATTGTTCTCCATCATGTAGCGGCCGTCGGTCTCCATGGTGTCGGAGCAGGCGCCCTCGTGGAAAACCGCCTTGACGCCCCGGTCGTAGACGCCGGCGCGCACGCGCTCGATGAAGTCCTGCTTGTCGAGATAGTCGGCGATTTCGCAGTCCACCAGGTTCTTGAACTTGTCGGCCTTGCTCAAGTTATCCACCGCGATAATGTTGCTTATGCCGCGGTTGTTGAGCGCCTTGACGATGTTGGCGCCGATGAATCCGGCCGCGCCGGTGACGATGTAGAGCATGTTTTACCTCGGACTGAATAATTAAAATTGGCTGGCGGCCTTGCCTTGCCAACTACGCCTCTTGCATCAATTCCTCGCGGCTCACCACCGCCGTGCCCAGTTTCCCGACCACGATGCCGGCAGCCCGGTTGGCCATGTGCATGGCGACAGCCATATCGACCCCGGCGGCCAGCATCACGCCCAGCGTGGCGATGACGGTATCGCCGGCGCCGCTGACGTCGAACACTTCCCGCGCCAAGGCCGGTTCGTGCTGCACCTGGCCTTCGCGGTAGAGCGTCATGCCTTCTTCGCTGCGCGTTACCAGCAGGGCGTGCAGATTGAGCTCGCGGCGCAGGGATTCGGCCTTGCGGCTCAAATCCTCGTCGCTTTTCCAGCTTCCCGCCACTTCGCGGAACTCCGCGCGGTTCGGGGTAAGCAGCGTGGCGTTGCGGTAACGCTCGTAGTCGTCGCCCTTGGGGTCGGCCAAAACCGGCTTGCCCGCCCGGTTGGCGAGCGCGATCATCTCGCCGATATGGGCCAGGCCGCCCTTGCCGTAGTCGGACAAGATCACCACGTCGGCGTGCTCCAGCATGCGCCCGAAATCGGCCAGCTTGTTCCGCAAGACCTCGTGGCTGGGCTGGGTTTCGAAGTCGATGCGCAGCAATTGCTGCTGCCGCCCGATCACCCGCAGCTTGACCGTGGTGTTCAACCCGGCGTCGCGGTGCAGCACGGCCTCGACGCGCTCGTCCTGCATCAGTTTTTCCAGGCTGCGCCCGGCCTCGTCCTCGCCCACCACCGACAGCAAGGACACCTTGGCACCCAGCGCGGCGGCGTTGCGCGCCACGTTGGCCGCCCCGCCGGGGCGTTCCTCGGTGCGGCTGACGTGCACCACCGGCACCGGCGCTTCGGGCGATATCCGCCCCACCTCGCCGAACCAATAACGGTCCAGCATCACGTCGCCGACGATCAGCACGCGGGCATTTTCAAAGTTAGGTAGCATCATGTGTTCAGCTCATCGGCACGGAGAAATTTAAGCCTGACAAACCGGCTAAAATTTCTCCGTGCCTCTGCGGTTAATGTTTTACAGCCTGCCGATGGCGAAATAGTCCAAGCCTTGCGCCCGCACATCCTTGGGTTCGTACAAATTCCGGCCGTCGAAAATAACCGGCGTTTTCAGCATGGCTTTGATTTGTGCGAAATCGGGCGCGCGGAAGACCTTCCATTCGGTGACGATCACCAGCGCGTCGGCGCCGTCCAACGTGGCCGTCGGCGTGTCCGCCAGCATCAGGCGCGGGTCGTCGCCGTAAATGCGCTGCGTTTCGTGGCCCGCCACCGGGTCGTAGGCGCAGACGGTCGCGCCGCGCGACCACAGCCCTTCGATCAGCACGCGGCTGGGCGCTTCGCGAATGTCGTCGGTGTTCGGCTTGAACGCCAGGCCCCACAGCGCAAAGCGCATGCCGGACAAGTCCTGGCCGAATCTCGCGGTGATTTTATCCAGCAGCACTTCTTTCTGCTTTTCGTTGGCCACTTCCACCGCGTTGAGCACCTTCAAGTCGCTGCCGTATTCCCGCGCGGTGCGCTGCAGGGCTTGCACGTCCTTGGGGAAACACGAGCCGCCGTAGCCGCAACCGGCGTAGAGGAAATGGTAGCCGATGCGCGGATCGGAGCCGATGCCGTTGCGCACGTGCTCGATGTCAGCGCCCATTTTCTCCGCCAGCAGCGCCAGTTCGTTCATGAAGGAAATGCGCGTGGCCAGCATGGCGTTGGCCGCGTACTTGGTGAGTTCGGCGGATTTGACGTCCATCACGATCAGGCGTTCGTGGTTGCGCTGGAACGGCGCATACAGCGCGCGCATTTGCTGCACCGCCTTGTCGTCGTCGGCTCCCACCACGATGCGGTCGGGCCGCATGAAATCGTCCACCGCCGCGCCTTCCTTGAGAAACTCGGGGTTGGACACGACGCTATAGGCGATGTCCGCACCGCGCTTCGCCAGTTCTTCCTTGACCGCGGCGCGCACTTTGTCTGCGGTTCCGACCGGGACGGTGGATTTGTCCACGATCACCTTGTAGCTGTCCATATGGCGGCCTATGTTGCGCGCCGCCGCGACCACGTACTGCAGGTCGGCCGAGCCGTCTTCGTCGGGGGGCGTGCCCACGGCGATGAACTGGATGTCGCCGAACTTGGCGGCCTCTTCCACGTCCGTGGTGAAGCGCAGGCGGCCGGCCTCGACGTTGCGTTTGACCATATCCTCCAAGCCCGGCTCGTAGATGGGAATGCCGCCATTGTTGAGTATCTCGATTTTGCGCGGGTCTACGTCGAGGCAGAGCACGTTATTGCCCACCTCGGCCAGGCACGTTCCGCTCACCAGGCCCACATAGCCGGTTCCGACGATAGTGATTTTCATATTGTTGCCTTTCCAATTTCAGCGTTTATATCCTGTAGCGCCCGCAGCGGATCGTCCGCCCGGGTAATCGGCCGGCCGATCACCAAGTAATCGGCTCCGGCTTGCAGCGCGGCGCTGGGCGTCATGATCCGTGTCTGGTCGTCGCTGGCGGCCTGGAGCGGCCTGATTCCCGGCGTCACCAGGCAGAAAGCCGTTCCCAGCTCCTTTTTCAGCAGCGCGGCTTCCTGCGCCGAGCACACCACGCCATCCAAGCCGCTCGCCTGAGCCAATGCCGCCAGGCGCAACACCACCTGTTGCGGCTCGCCCTGCAAACCGATTTCCGCCAAGTCGTCGCGACCCATGCTGGTGAGCAAGGTCACGGCGATTAATTTCGGCTGGGGGCCGCCGGCCGTTTCCAGCGCCTCGCGTGCCGCGCTCAGCATGGCGCGGCCGCCCAAGGCATGCACATTGAGCATCCACACCCCCAGCTTGGCCGCCGCCTTGCAAGCGCTGGCCACGGTATTGGGAATATCGTGGAATTTCAAATCGAGAAAAACCTGGTAACCCTGCTCCGCCAATGCCCCAAGCAAGGCCGGGCCGGCCGCGGTAAACAGTTCCTTGCCCACCTTCAGGCGGCACAAGGAAGGGTCGAGGTGGCCTGCCAGCGCCAACGCCGTATCGGCGTCGGCAAAATCGAGTGCAACGATAATTTTCGGGTCCGGCATCATCCTTACTTTCCTCAATAAGCGTTCTGCGCGCGCGGCGGCTGATCGTACAATTCGCGTTCCTCGCAGCGGCGCGGCGGCAATGTTTCCCAACTGCTGCAGGCCGGACAGCGCCAATAGAAGCGTTTTGCCCGAAAACCGCAGTTTTCGCAACGGTACATGGAGAGCTGCCGCGCGTGACTGTGTACCAGGTTTTTGATCAGTTGAATATCCCCGCGACGCTCCGGCGCCACGTCGAGCAACTGGGCTTCGAGCAGGGTATCGAGTCCCTGCAGCGTCGGATTCTGGCGCACCGCGTCCCGAACCAAGCGGTAGGCGGCGTCCGGCCCCTGAACTTCGAGCGTGGCGTGATACGCGCCGAGCAGGATGTCCTGCGAGGGGAAGCGCGCCAGGTAATCGCGCAGCAAAGACAAGCCCTCTTCGGCCTTGCCTTGTTCGCGGTAGGCGGCCAGCAGTTTGTCGGCGAGCAAGGAGAGATGCGGCGGGCTTTGCACCTCGACCTGCCGCCAACTGCGTACCGCCGACTCGTATTGCCGCTGGGCCGCTTCCAAATCGCCCAGCAAGATCGTGGCGCGGACGCATTCGCGGTTGATTTGCAAGGCCGCGTCCAAGTTCTCGCGGGCCTGCGGGTAATTGGAATCGACGATCTCGTTGGCCGCCAATTCGCAGTAATAGTGGGAAATTTCCTTGTGGAAGGACCGGTTGGCCCGCTCCCCCAATTGCTGGGCGCAGGCGATGGCTTTTTTCCATTCTTTCTCTTGCACGTAAATTTCCTGCAGCGCGGCCAAGGCCTCGGAGCCGTAGCTCGTTCCCTGCAGCTTTTCGAACAAATCCTCCGCACGGTCGAGCAGTCCGGCCTTGAGGTAATCCTGCGCCAATTCATGCAGCGCGGTTAATTTTTGTTCTTGGCCAAGATCGGGCCGCTCCACCAGGTTTTGATGCATGCGGATCGCCCGCTCGACTTCACCGCGGCGGCGGAACAGCGCACCCAGCGTGAAATGCAGTTCCACCGTTTCGGTATCCAGCTTGGCGACTTCGATAAAGGCTTCCACCGCCTTGTCGGGTTGTTCGTTGAGTAGGTAGTTCAAACCCTTGAAGTAAGACACCGGCAGGGTCCGGGACTCCGACATCAGGTGCTTGATATCAATCCGCGCAGCCAGCCATCCCAAGCCGAAAAAGAGCGGGAAAGCCAACAGCCACCAATATTCGATTTCCATAACAGCGAGTCTTTAGGAGTTGCTTGTGAATGAGCCGTTCATTCGCTTTGTGTTGAGGCCTCGTGCCCCTTGCTGCGCAATTCTTTCTTGAGCGATAGGATATTGCGCTTCTGGCGAAAAATAAAACTCAGGCTGGCGAATACGCCGGCTACCACGCCGCCGACGAAAGTCACCAGCAGCACCAATACCAACGGAGCCTGCCAGCGGAAGCCAAGGTAGTAATTTACCGTGACCGTTCCGCTATTTCTGATCGCGAATCCAAGCATCAGCAGAAACAACAAGAACCAGAGAATTCGGAAAACATAGCGTATTAGCATGGTGTGCATTCCATTTGCGAATTGCCGCCCGCACGGGTAGCCAGGCGAACTTCAATGAAATCGGCTGCACAGACCCGCTAGGCGAAAAAAAAGCGGCACGATCTTGCGATTGTGCCGCCCCACGCCGACCTATGCATGAAGCAGGTCGAGCCTAGTCTTTATTATTTCCGTCCACACGCTCGCGCAACTCTTTTCCGGCTTTAAAGTGAGGCACATGCTTCGCAGGCACACTCACTTTTCCGCCGGTTTTCGGGTTGCGCCCGACACGAGGAGGGCGATAATTCAAGGTAAAGCTGCCAAAGCCGCGAATTTCGATGCGCTGCCCCGACGCCAGGCTCGTGGCCATAGCATCTAAAATCGTCTTCACGGCCAACTCGGCATCCTTTGCTACCAGGTGAGGATGCCGAACCGACAGCTTGGCAATCAGTTCTGACTTAGTCATCAACGATCCCTTTTTATTATTGGCCGGCTTTCTTGTCGTCCAGTTTGGCTTTCAGCAAGGCGCCCAGGTTCGTGGTGCCGGCGCTGCCAGCGGATTGATCGCTCGCGAGCTTCTGCATCACGTCGGACTCGTCCGCCATATCCTTGGCCTTGATCGACAAGCTGATGGCGCGGTTTTTACGATCGACGCTGATGATCTTGGCTTCGACTTCGTCGCCTTCCTTCATCAGGGTACGCAGGTCTTCGACGCGGTCGCGCGATACTTCGGAGGCACGCAAATAACCTTCAACCTCATCTTCCAGGCCGATCACCGCGCCCTTGGCATCGATGGTCTTAACCACGCCTTTAACGATGCTGCCTTTGTCGAATGTGCTGACATAGTTATTGAACGGATCGCCTTCCATTTGCTTGACGCCCAGGGAAATACGCTCGCGCTCGGCATCGATGGCCAGCACCACGGCTTCGAGTTCGTCGCCCTTCTTGAAGTTGCGCACGGCCTCTTCGCCAGGCAAGCCCCAGGACAGGTCGGACAAGTGGATCAAGCCGTCGATACCGCCGTCCAGGCCGATAAACACGCCGAAATCGGTAATAGACTTGATCTGGCCGTGAACTTTGTCGCCCTTCTTATGAGTGGCGGCAAATTCGTCCCAAGGATTAGGCTGGCATTGCTTCATGCCCAGCGACAGGCGGCGGCGGCCTTCGTCCACTTCCAGCACCATCACTTCCACTTCGTCGCCCACTTGGGAGACTTTGGCGGGATGGACGTTCTTGTTGGTCCAGTCCATTTCGGACACGTGCACCAAGCCTTCGATGCCTTGCTCGATTTCGACGAAGGCACCGTAGTCGGTCAGGTTGGTCACCTTGCCGAACAGACGAGTGCCCGTCGGGTAGCGACGGGACAGATTGACCCAAGGATCGTCGCCCAATTGCTTCATGCCCAGGGAAACGCGATTCTTTTCCTGGTCGAACTTGAGCACCATGGCTTCGACTTCGTCGCCCACGGTCAGCACTTCGGATGGGTGCTTGACGCGGCGCCATGCCACGTCGGTAATGTGCAGCAGGCCATCGATTCCGCCCAGGTCCACGAAGGCGCCGTAGTCGGTGATGTTCTTGACGATGCCCTTGACGATGGCGCCTTCCTTGAGGTTTTCCATCAAGGCTTGGCGTTCGGCGCCTTGGCTGGCTTCCATCACGGCACGGCGGGAAACCACCACGTTGTTGCGCTTGCGGTCGAGTTTAATAACCTTGAACTCCATCGACTTGCCTTCGTAAGGGGTGGTGTCCTTGACCGGACGCACGTCCACCAGGGAACCGGGCAGGAAGGCGCGAATACCGTTAACCATAACGGTCAGGCCGCCTTTAACCTTGCCACTGATCATGCCTTCGACCAGGCTGCCTTGCTCCATGGCTTCTTCCAGGTCAGTCCAGGCCGCCAAGCGCTTGGCTTTTTCGCGCGACAAACGGGTCGAACCGAAGCCGTCTTCCAAAGCATCGATCGCCACGCGGACGAAATCGCCCACTTTGACTTCGAGTTCGCCGTTGTCGTTGCGGAATTCGGAGGCTGCAATCACGCTTTCGGATTTGAGTCCGGCGTTGACGATCACTTCATCGTCGTCAACATGCACCACTTCGGCGGTAATAACCTCGCCGGTGCGCATTTCCTGGTGATTCAGGCTTTCTTCGAAGAGGGAGGCGAAACTTTCTGCGGATGATGCCATGGAGGGGGAAGCTGTCGTCATTATTAACATACCAATATAAAAAGCCCGTCGAAAAAAACGGGGTTAGTTTAATTATGCCGTGATAGGCGGATTCCGCGTATCACGGCAACCTGTGCAACACAAGAGAACCGAACCTGGCCAGCACTTCGGCCACAGCCTTTTCAATGGAAAGGAAACTGGTGTCCAGCAAACTCGCGTCGGCGCATTTTTGCAGCGGCGCAGCGCTTCGCGCCGCATCGCGGGCATCGCGCTGATTGATGTCATGCAAAATGCCGACTAGATTAGCATGCATTCCTTTCTCCATCAACTGTTTATAGCGGCGCTCGGCACGCACCTCGGCGCTGGCGGTCAGAAACAACTTCAAGCTCGCGCCGGGAAACACCGCCGAACCCATGTCGCGTCCGTCCGCCACCAGGCCCGGAGCCATGCGAAAAGCGCGCTGCCGTTCCAGCAGCGCGGCCCGCACGCGGGGAAAAACCGCCACCTGGGAGGCGCCGTTGCCGCAGGCCTCGCTGCGGATGTCGTCGCTTACCGCCGCTCCGGCAAGGTAGATTTCGCTTCCGTCGAAACGAACGTCCAAGTTTTCGGCCAGCGCCGCAAGACGCTCTTCATCATCCAGCGGAATGCCGCCGCGCATTGCCGCCAGCGCCACCAGGCGGTACAAGGCGCCGCTGTCGAGATAATGGAATCCCAGGCGCTGCGCCACGATCTGCGCCACCGTGCCCTTGCCGGAGGCGGACGGGCCGTCGATGGCGATGACCGGGACGCCTTCGCGCTGCACGATGGCGGCGAAGCGCTCGAAATAGCCGGGGAAGGTCTTGGCGACGCAATGCGGATCGTTGATGCGCACCGGCACGCCGCCCAGGCACACCAGCGAAAAGCACATCGCCATGCGGTGGTCGTCGTAGGTATCGATGGCGGCGCCGGGGATCAGCTTGGGCGGAGGCGTGACCTTAATGAAATCCGCGCCCTCCTCCACGGTCGCGCCGACTTTGCGCAATTCCGCCGCCATCGCGGCGATGCGGTCGGTTTCCTTGACCCGCCAACTGGCGATATTGCGTAAGACGGTCGTGCCGTCGGCGAACAGCGCCGCCATCGCCAGGGTCATCGCGGCATCGGGAATATGATTGCAGTCCAGCTCTATGCCTTTAAGTCGGCCATGCGCGGGGCCGCGCGCCTCGATCCAGTTGTCGCCCATGGCGATGCGCGCCCCCATAGCCTGCAAGGCTTCGGCAAAGCGCACGTCGCCCTGGATGCTGCCCGCGCCCACGCCCTCGACCCGCACCGGGCCGCCACCGATAGCGCCGGCGGCGAGAAAATAGGACGCCGAGGACGCATCGCCTTCGACGTACATCAGGCCGGGGCTGCGGTAGCGCTGGCCGCCTTCCACGCCGAACCGCGCCCAGCCGTCGCGCGCGACGATAACGCCGAAGCGTGCCATCAATTGCAGCGTAATCT
>JAIOJO010000147.1 GCA_019911985.1 Sulfuricellaceae bacterium
GAAGCGGAGAGCGCTTCGAATTCGGCGGAAGCGGACTTGGCGCCTTGCATCCCAGCGGGAACCCTATTGCGCCGCGAACGGGAAAGCCAGGAGATGGCCGTGAACGAAGTGGCGCGCCAACTCAAGCTAAGCGTTCGCCAAATCGAAGCCTTGGAGGCCGATGACTATGGCAGTTTGCCAGGGCCTACTTTTGTGCGCGGCTTTGTGCGGAACTATGCCAAAATTCTGCGAATTGATCCGGCACCGGTGTTGTCGGCCTACCAAAACACCGATCCCCAGCAGCCGGTCCAGGTGATATCGGCGCCGGATAACCAAGTTGCTTTTTCCGAAGGGCCGCGTTCATTTCCTTACAAATGGGCGTTCGGCTTGGTCGTCGGGGTAACGCTTGCGGCAGCCGGATGGGGGCTCTATAACCTGCCATCCCGTGAACCGATGATTGCGGCCAAGGTTAAGGTGCCTGCTCTTCCCCCTGCTGTAAAAAGGGCGGCGCAAGTGCCGGCTGCCGCGCCGGCGCACGAGGCCGAGCCGGCCTCTGCAGCGTTGCCCGCACCCGAAGCTCCGCATGCGCTGCAGGCGACGGAAGGCTCGCTCGTGCCCAGTGCTTTACCTCCGCCTGCCGTACCGCTTGTTAATGCCGAGAAGGGTAAGGCGATTCTTCTTGAGTTTTCCGGCATGTCATGGGTAGAAGTGCGTGACCGCAATAATCAGATTTTATTCTCCCAGCTTGGGCAGGCGGGAAATTCGCAATCCGTGCAGGGCACCCCCCCCTTCGAGGTGGTCATAGGCAAGGCATCCGTCGTGAAGCTGAGTTACAACGGGAAACCGGTTGACTTGGCGCCCTACACAAGAGTAGAAGTGGCGCGCTTAAAGCTGGACTAATTATGTTTCATTATCAAATCCCCCGTCGTAAAACACGCCAGATACGCGTGGGCAATGTCTTGATCGGCGGCGATGCCCCGATCAGCGTCCAGACTATGACCAATACCGAAACCTGCGATGTTGAAGCTACACTTGCGCAGATTCAGCGGGCAGCCAAAGCGGGTGTGGATATTGTGCGGGTTTCCGTTCCGAGTTTGGAGGCGGCCGAGGCCTTCGGTCTAATCAAAAAACAGTCGCCGGTACCCTTGGTGACCGACATCCATTTCGATTACAAAATCGCACTGCGAGTCGCCGAGCTGGGCGCCGACTGCTTGCGCATCAATCCAGGCAATATCGGACGCGAGGAACGCGTGCGCGCCGTGGTGCAGTCAGCCAAGGATCATGGCATTCCGATACGAATCGGAGTCAATGCAGGTTCCTTGGAAAAGGACTTGCAAAAGAAATACGGCGAGCCCACACCGGAGGCCTTGGTCGAATCCGCGCTACGGCATATTGAAATTCTCTACCGCCTCGATTTTCACGATTTCAAGGTGAGCCTTAAGGCGTCCGAGGTGTTTACCACAGTGGAAGCTTATAAACTGCTTTCGACTCAAATCGAACAGCCTCTGCACTTGGGGATTACCGAGGCGGGCGGATTGCGCTCCGGTAGCGTGAAGTCAGCGGTCGGGCTGGGTCTGATTCTAGCGCAAGGTATCGGCGATACAATCCGGGTATCCTTGGCCGCAGACCCCTTGGAAGAGGTCAAAGTCGGTTTCGATATTCTGAAGAGCCTGCATTTGCGCAATAAAGGCGTGAATATCATCGCGTGTCCCACCTGCTCGCGTCAGGAGTTTGACGTCATTAAAACTGTCAATGCGTTGGAGGAGCGTTTGGAGGATGTAATGGAACATCTTGACGTGGCGATTATCGGATGCGTAGTGAACGGGCCGGGCGAGGCTAGGGAGGCGCATATTGGAATTGCCGGCGGGTCGCCGAATCTACTTTTATACGAAGATGGAAAGCCCAGCGATAAGGTCAAAGAAGAGGATGTGGTGGATGTGCTGGAACGGCAAATCCGCGCCAAGGTCGCGGCGTTGAAGGAGAGTCCTGGGCAGAAACGTACCATTCCCATCAAGGCGGTTGGCTGAGTCCTGTTTTTTACGCAAAATAATTTCACTGAACTGATGTTTCCATGAGCAATACTATTCAAGCGGTGCGCGGGATGAACGACATCCTGCCCGCTCAAGCCCATCTTTGGGAATTCTTCGAAGATACCGTCCGCGACTGGCTGCGCAGCTACGGCTATGCGCAGATTCGCATGCCCATTGTAGAGCCGACCAGCCTGTTCAAGCGTGCCATCGGCGAAGTGACCGATATCGTCGAGAAGGAAATGTATACCTTCGTCGACGAACTTAACGGGGAGAGTTTGACCTTGCGCCCGGAAGGTACCGCTGGATGCGTGCGTGCGGTGCTGCAGCATAATTTGCTCTACAGCGCGCCGCAACGGCTTTTCTATCTAGGCCAGATGTTTCGCCACGAACGCCCGCAAAAGGGGCGCTACCGCCAGTTTCATCAAGTGGGCGTGGAGTCCCTCGGCTACGGCGGCCCCGATATGGATGCCGAGCATATCGTGATGACCGCGCGCTTATGGAAACAGTTGGGACTCGACGGCCTATCTTTGCAGATTAATACCTTGGGTAGCAGTGAGGATCGCACGCGCTACCGCTCCCGCTTGATCCAGTATCTGGAACGCCATCGGGAAGCCTTGGATGAAGATGCGCGTCGGCGCTTGCATAGCAATCCCTTACGGGTGCTGGACAGCAAGAACCCTGCGATGGCGGAAATATTAGCCGGAGCACCACGCTTGTTGGACGACTTGGACGAGGCGGCGTTGACGCACTTTGAAAAACTGCAGACGATTTTGCAGTTGGCCGGAGTCGAATACACAATTAATACGCGCTTGGTACGTGGTTTGGATTATTAC
>JAIOJO010000148.1 GCA_019911985.1 Sulfuricellaceae bacterium
CCAAGAGGCGGAAGAAAACTGCGCGATCATGGTGGCGGAGCAGGTGCGCGACTATCTGGAAAACGGCAATATCCTCAATGCGGTGAACTTCCCCAACGTGGACATGCCGCGCGAGTCGGATTTTCGCATCGCCGTGGCCAATGCCAACGTGCCTAACATGCTGGGCCAGATTTCCACCGCCTTGGCCGGGGCCGGGCTGAACATCCACAACATGGTGAACAAGTCCAAGGGCGAGATGGCCTATACCCTGGTGGACGTGGACAGCGCCGTGGAAAAAGGCGTGATCGATCATCTTGCCGCCATTCCCGGCGTCTTGGCGGTGCGGGCCTTGCCTGCCGCAAAGCGTTGATCGCGGCATGAGCGACGACTTGCAGCGGCACCGTGCTGCCATCGACGCCATCGACGACGAAATCGTGCGCCTGGTCAGCGAGCGCGCCGCGCATGCCCGCGCCATCGGCGAGATCAAGGGCGGCGGTCTGATTTACCGCCCGGAGCGGGAAGCGCAGATTTTGCGCCGGGTGCAGGAAATCAACCCCGGTCCCTTGTCGGGGGAGTCCGTGGCGCGCTTGATGCGCGAAGTCATGTCGGCCTGCCTGGCCTTGGAAAAGCCCCTCACCGTGGCTTACTTGGGGCCTCAAGGCACCTTTACTCAAGCCGCGGCGCAGAAGCATTTCGGCCATGCGGCGCACACTCGCGCGAGCGCCTCGATCGACGACGTCTTTCGCGAAGTGGAGGCGGGAACGGCGGATTATGGCGTGGTGCCGGTGGAAAACTCGACCGGCGGCGCGGTTGGAACGACGCTGGACCGGCTGCTGCAAACCCCGCTGAAAATCTGCGGCGAGGTGGATTTGCGCGTGCATCAGTTTCTGCTGCGCAAGCCGGGCGCGACGGGCGCGGTGACCAAGGTGTATTCCCATGCCCAATCCCTGGTCCAGTGCCACGAATGGCTCAACCGGACCCTGCCGGCGACGGAGCGCGTCGCGGTGGTGAGCAACGCCGAGGCGGCGCGCCTGGCTTCCGAGAACGACAGCGTGGCGGCGATTGCCGGCGAAACGGCGGCGGAGCTCTACGGCCTGGACAAGGTGGCGGACAACATCGAGGACAAGCCCGACAACACCACCCGTTTCCTGGTGATCGGCCAGCACGATTCGGCACCCTCGGGCCGGGACAAAACCTCGCTGGTGATGTCGGCGAAGAACCGACCCGGCGCGGTCTACGACCTGCTGACGCCGCTGGCGCGCCACGAGGTGAGCATGACCAAATTGGAATCCCGTCCCTCCCGCATCGGTCTATGGGACTACGTTTTCTTCGTCGATATCGACGGCCACCGCGAAGACCCGCGCGTGGCCCAAGCCTTGGCTGAATTGGGCGACAAATCCAGCCTATTGAAAATTCTCGGCTCCTATCCCGCCGCTGTCATCTGAGTACGAAAAATTATGGAATTGTGTGAATTAGCTCCCTCCTACGTGCGCGCCATCGCGCCCTATCCGCCGGGCAAGCCGATAGCCGAATTGGCGCGGGAAATGGGCTTGGCCGAGGATGAAATCGTCAAGCTGGCGTCCAACGAAAACCCGCTGGGGGCCAGCCCGCGCGTGCTGGCGGCGATCGAGAACGCATTCATGGAGCTGGCGCGCTACCCCGACGGCAACGGCTTCGAGCTGAAGCAGGCGCTGGCGGCCAAGCATGGCGTGGCGCTCGGGCAAATCGTGCTGGGCAACGGCTCCAACGATGTGCTGGAATTGGCCGCGCGCGCCTGGCTGGCGCCGGGTACCAGCGCGGTATACAGCCAGCACGCCTTCGCCGTCTACCCGCTGGCGACCCGGGCCGCCGGCGCGCGTGGCATCGAGGTGCCGGCCCGGGATTACGGCCATGACCTGGCGGCCATGCTGGCGGCCATAGACGCCAGCACGCGCATCGTCTTCATCGCCAATCCCAATAACCCGACCGGAACGCTGCTGGCGGCGGCGGAGTTGGAGGCTTTCCTGGACAAAGTGCCGTCCCGCGTGCTGGTGGTATTGGACGAAGCCTATTACGAATACCTGCCGGAAGCGCTGCGTAGCGCGAGCGAAGCTTGGCTGGAGCGTTTTCCCAATCTGCTGTTGACGCGCACTTTTTCCAAGGCTTACGGCTTGGCCGGGCTGCGGGTGGGTTACGGTCTGGCCGGGGAGGATGTGGTCGGCTTGCTCAACCGGGTGCGCCAGCCTTTCAACGTCAACAGCCTAGCCCAGGCGGCGGCGCTGGCGGCGCTGGCGGATACGGCTTTTCTCGACCGCGTTCTTGAGATCAATGCGGCTGGGCTGGAGCAGTTGGAGTCCGGCTTGAAGCGCCTGGGCGTGGATTTTATACCCTCGCGCGGCAATTTCCTGTGCTGCCGGGTCGGCAACGCCACGGCCATGTATCAAAACTTGCTGAAAAAAGGCGTCATCGTGCGCCCGGTAGGGAACTACGGAATGCCGGAATTCCTGCGCGTCAGCGTGGGTTTGGAATCGGAAAACGAGCAATTTTTACGGGCCCTGGAACAAGGGCTTGAGGAGCTGAAATGATTATCGTAATGGGACCATCCGCAACGGAACAGCAAGTCGACGCCGTGATCCACAAGATCAAGGAATTCGGCCTGGACGTCAATGTTTCGCGCGGCACCGAGCGCACCGTGGTCGGCGCTATCGGCGACGAGCGCAAGCTCGACCCGGAAATGTTCGATGCGCTGCCCGGCGTCGAACAGTCCATGCACATCGTCAAGCCTTACAAGATCGTGGGCCGGGAATGGCACAAGGAAAATACCGTCATCGACATCAAGGGCGTGAAGCTGGGCGGCAATCAGGTGCAAGTGATAGGCGGGCCGTGCTCGGTGGAAACCCAGGAGCAAATGGATCTCGCCGCCGAGCAAGTGGCCGCGGCCGGCTGCCGCCTGATGCGCGGCGGCGCGTTCAAGCCGCGCACCAGCCCCTACGCCTTCCAGGGGCATGGGGTGGAGGGCCTGGCGATATTCCGCCGCGCGGCGGACAAGTACCATCTGCCCATCGTGACCGAGTTGATGGACGTGCGCATGCTCGACACCTTCCTCGAATACGACGTGGACGTGATCCAGATCGGCACGCGCAACATGCAGAATTTCGACCTGCTGAAAGAAGTGGGGCGAACCAGCAAGCCGGTGATACTCAAGCGCGGCATGTCGGCCACCATTTCCGAGTGGCTGATGGCGGCGGAATACATCGCGGCCGGCGGTAACCACAACATCATTTTCTGCGAGCGCGGCATCCGCACTTTCGAAACCGCCTACCGCAACGTGCTGGACATCACCGCGATCGCGATGCTGAAGAAGGAAAGCCACCTGCCGGTCATCATCGACCCCTCGCATGCGGGCGGCAAAGCCTGGATGGTGCCGGCCTTGGCCTTGGGCGCGGTTGCAGCGGGTGCCGACGGCCTGCTGGTGGAAATGCACCCGAATCCCTGCGAGGCGTGGTGCGACGCCGACCAGGCCTTGAACCCGCAGGAATTCAAGAGCCTGATGGGCACGATCAAAGGCGTGGCCGAAGCCATCGGCCGCACGGTGTAGATTCCGGTGCCGACAAGGTAGCAGCGGCCGCAAGCTTCCATGACTTTTCGCATCAACAAACTGGCAGTGTTCGGTGTCGGCCTGATCGGCGGCTCCTTCGCCATGGCGCTACGCCAAGCTGGTGTCGTGGGCGAAGTCGTGGGCGTGGGGCGGGGCCGGGAGAATCTGGAACTGGCGCTGCGGCTCGGCGTGGTCGACTCGATTGCCGAGCCGGAAGACGCCGTGCGCGGGGCCGACTTGGTCATGCTCGCGGTGCCGGTCGGGCAAATGGGCGGTGTGATGGCGCGCATCGCGGCGCGGCTGGAAGCCGGTGCGGTGGTGACGGATGCCGGCAGCACCAAGCAAGACGTGGCGGAGATTGCCCAAACCTCTTTGCAGTCTAGTCTGGACTGTTTCGTGCCGGGCCATCCCATTGCCGGAGCGGAACTCAGCGGTGTCGCGGCGGCTTCCGCCGACCTCTTCCAGGGTAAGCAAGTGGTCTTGACGCCCTGCACGCAAACGTCGGCCGATGCGCTTTTGCGGGTGCGGCAAGCATGGCAGGCTTGCGGCGCGCAAGTGGCGGAAATGAGCCCGGCGGAGCATGACCGGGTATTCGCCGCGGTGAGCCATTTGCCGCATCTGCTGGCTTTTGCGCTGGTCGACGATATCGCCGGGAAAGCCAATGCCGGGCAGTTGTTCGGCTATGCCGCCAGCGGTTTCCGCGATTTCACGCGCATTGCCGGCAGCCACCCTGAAATGTGGCGCGACATCTGCCTCGCCAACCGCGTCGCCTTGCTCGGCGAACTGGATGCCTATCGCGGCCAGTTGGAACGCCTGCGCACCGCGCTGGAGCAGGGCGACGGCGCCGCGCTGGAGCGCGTCTTCGCCCGCGCCAGCGCGGCGCGCAATGCCTGGGCGGCGAATAAAAAAAACGCTTGAAGCGCGCAAGCCCGTTTTAATACGAGAACCTCATGGAATACCTAGACCTTTATCCCGCCGTCGCCGCCCAAGGCAGCGTGCGCCTGCCGGGCTCGAAAAGCATTTCCAACCGCACGCTGCTGTTGGCAGCCTTGTCCGAAGGCGTGACGGATATTCGCGACCTGCTCGCCTCGGACGACACCGAGCGCATGTTGGAAGCCCTGAAAACGCTGGGCGTGAAGATTACCCGGACGGGCAGCGACGATTACACGGTGGAGGGCGTCGGCGGGGCGTTTCCGGTCAAACAGGCGGAACTGTTCCTGGGCAATGCCGGCACCGCCTTCCGTCCGCTCGCCGCCGCGCTGGCCTTCTGCGGCGGCCGCTACCGGCTGTCCGGCGTGCCGCGCATGCACGAGCGCCCGATCGGCGACTTGGTCGATGCGCTGCGGCAGCTCGGCGCCGAAGTGCGGTATTTGGG
>JAIOJO010000149.1 GCA_019911985.1 Sulfuricellaceae bacterium
GGTGGCGAAGGTGGACTTCTATCAAGGCAGCACACTGCTGGGCACGGCGACCCAGGCGCCCTATGCCTTTACCTGGACGAACGCCCCGGCGGGAACGTACACCCTCACCGCCGTCGCCACGGACAACCGGGGCGCGGCGACAACCTCCGCCCCGGTGGCGATCATTCTCAACGCCCCGCCGACGGTGAGCTTGACGGCTCCGGCGGACAAGGCGGTGCTCTTCGCGCCGACGGATGTGGCCATCGCAGCACTGGTGGCCGACTCGGATGGAAGCGTGGCGAAGGTGGAGTTCTACCAAGGCCAAACCCTGCTGGGCACCGTGACCCAGGCGCCCTATGCCTTTACCTGGGCGAATGCCCCGGCGGGAAGCTACACCCTGAGCGCCAAGGCTACGGACAACTGGGGGGCCTCCACCGTTTCAATCCCCGCCACCGTCACCGTGGACATCCCGCCCAGCGTCAGCCTGTCCGCGGCGCCGGTCGGCGACCTGGTCGCGCCGACTTCCTTGGTGTTGACGGCCCAGGCGACCGATCCCGACGGAACCGTGGCCAAGGTGGAGTTCTATCAAGGCCAAACCTTGCTGGGCACCGTGACCCAGCCGCCTTATGTCTTTACCTGGGATAAGGTTGCGGCGGGCACCTACCGCTTCACCGCGAAGGCCACGGACAACCTGGGTGGTTCCACCGTCTCGACGCCGGTTCCGATGACGGTGGTGCCCAACCAGCCGCCCCAGGTCAGCCTGACGGCGCCCCAGGCGGGGCAGGCCTTCGCCGCGCCGGCCAGTATCAGCCTCGCCGCCAACGCGTTCGATGCGGACGGCACCATAGCCAAAGTGGACTTCTACCAGGGGACGACGCCGCTGGGCTCAGCGACTCAGGCGCCTTATGCCTATGCCTGGGCCAAGGTGGCGGTCGGGACGTATTCGATCACCGCCCAGGCGACGGACAACAAGGGGGCGACGACGGTGTCCTCGCCCCTCACCGTCACGGTGAGTCCGGCAGTGGTGAAGGGGGTGTTCTACATCTACCCGGATCAGTTGGGCACGCCTCGGGTGGTGACGGATGCGAGCAATAAGGTGATTTGGAAGTACGATCCCTTGGGCGAGCCCTTTGGCACAAGCGCACCCGACGAAGACCCGGATGGGGATGGGTTGAGGTTCACGCTGAACTTGCGGTTTCCGGGGCAGTACTTCGATGCGGAGACGGGGCTGAATTACAATTACCTGCGCGATGGGTATGATCCGGCCACCGGTAGGTATACCCAATCTGACCCGATCGGGCTCCAAGGGGGTATTAACACTTACACCTATGTCGGGGGGAATCCCCTTCTATATGCCGATCCGTCGGGACTAACTCCTTTGGGCGCGGCTATCGGTGGCCGGGTTGGTTCCTGGGTTGGAGGGGCGGCAGGTGAAACACTTAACCCGGCCGGTGGTGGTATTCCAGGCGCCGTTATCGGTGGGATGGTTGGTAGCGCTGTTGGGGATGCAGTTAGCAATGCGATGGCATCTGCGGCGGCTGCTAATAGTAGCTCTTCATCGACTTCCGATTACGACAGGTCAATTTGGCAACCTGATAAGAAAGCGGGGCTCTGGATTTGTAAGGCTCGTGCGGACTGTAATGACAATGAGCCTGGAAACTGCCCGGATGATCCGAAACACCGTTTCGCCTTTGGAGGGGGCACAAGTACTGATCTCGGTATAGCAAGAAATATTGCTAAAGCGAACGCTACTGCCAATCTCCAATGCCAACCAAAGCATGTATCTTGTAAATGTACGGGTCCAAAAGGTGAGCGATACTCGGGAGGGTGCTAAGGTGGAAAAAATAAACGTAGGGGACCGAGTCAAGTTGATTGGTGTACCGGATTGGCTTCTCAATGATTTGCCTGAGGACGAGAAATCTGAAATCGCTGGTTGCATTGGAAGAACAGCAATTGTTAGTGAAATTGATATCTATGGGTATTTCTGGCTTGGATTTGGAAACTCCGTAGACAAAGACGATAGCACTAGCTACAGTGGCCACACCTTCTGTATTCCCCGTGAGTATTTGCAACTTGCATAGCCTAACAAAGCGAGCGTAGCCTGGGTTAGCCGCAAAGCGGCGTAACCCAGGAGACCAGCCAAAATCAAATCATGTGCGCTCCGCTTCCATCCTCAATCTTTCCTCCGGGCAAGGCCGGCACCTACACCCTCACCGCCGTCGCCACGGACAACTGGGGCGCCTCCACCGTTTCAACCCCAACAAGCGTCACCGTGGATAGCCTGCCCACGGTTAGCCTGTCCGCGGCGCCGGTCGGCGATCTGGTCGCACTGACTTCCTTGGTGTTGACGGCCCAGGCGGCCGATCCCGACGGAACCGTGGCCAAGGTGGCGTTCTATCAAGGCCAAACCTTGCTTGGCACCGCGACCCAGCCGCCTTATGCCTTTACTTGGAGCAATGTTCCGGCGGGAACCTACCGCTTCACCGCGAAGGCCACGGATAACCTGGGGGGTGCTACCGTCTCGGCGCCGGTGCCGATGACGGTGGTGCCCAACCAGCCGCCCCAGGTGGCGCTGATCGCGCCCCAGGCGGGGCAGGCCTTCGCCGCGCCGGCGACGGTCAATCTCGCCGCCAACGCGTTCGATGCGGACGGAACCATAGCCAAAGTGGACTTCTACCAAGGCACAACGCTGTTGGGCACGATCACCCAGGCGCCTTATGCCTATGCCTGGGCCAAGGTGGCGGTGGGCAGCTACAGCGTCACCGCCCAGGCGACGGACAACAAGGGGGCGGTGACAGTGTCCTCGCCCCTTGCCGTCACGGTGAGTCCGGCGGTGGTGAAGGGGGTGTTCTACATCTACCCGGATCAGTTGGGCACGCCTCGGGTGGTGACGGATGCGAGCAACAAGGTGATTTGGAAGTACGATCCCTTGGGCGAGCCCTTTGGCACAAGCGCACCCGACGAAGACCCGGATGGGGATGGGTTGAGGTTCACGCTGAACTTGCGGTTTCCGGGGCAGTATTTCGATCGGGAGACGGGGCTGAGCTACAACTACTTTAGGGATTATGATCCGGCGACCGGTAGGTATGTGCAGAGTGATCTGGTTGGGTTGGTGGGGGGCATAAATACCTACACCTATGTTCGTGATAACCCGGTTGGCAAGACTGATCCACTCGGATTGAAACCCGTACCTTGTGGTGATGCTACCTGTGATGATGGACTTGATAATCAGAACGTGCCGCCAACCTGTGTGACAGCAGAATGTGCTGCCGGGTTGCCACCAGCGTCAGAATCTAAGCCATTAACTTCTGAAGGAAAATGCGAGCTTGCATGTAGTACAACAGTCGCTTTGCCGTGTAAAAAATTTTATGGGAAAGTACCTGGC
>JAIOJO010000150.1 GCA_019911985.1 Sulfuricellaceae bacterium
ACCCTTACGGGACGGGGTTTTGCGGGCGCCGGGCGGTGTCGCTCGACGCTTGTGTGGAATGACCACACCGCGCGTCTCGCTTCGTGCCCGGCATCCCGCAAAACCCCGTCGCGACCCCGTGCGACTTAATCAGAGGCTCCCAAGCTAGCGCGATTATTCAAACGCGAAGGACTGATCGCCGATGCCAACTTCTTCAGGAAACAGCAGCCATTCACCCAATCGCTGTGGCAACTGCGAGTGGAAGCGCTCGACCGTCGCTTGACCGACGAACAATGGGCGCGCGTGATCTACCACCTGTGCAAGCATCGCGGCTTCCACTGGGTCAGCCGCGCGGAAGAGAAGGCGGCAGAAGGCGATAGCAAGGGCGAAAGCGGTGCAGTCAAAAAAGGCCTCGCTGGTACAAAGAAGTTAATGAAGGAGAAGAATTACAGCACTGCCGCCGAAATGGTCATCCACGAATTTCCCGATGCTCAACGCAACAAGCGCGGTGATTACAGTAAGGCTTTATCCCGCGAGTTGCTCAGTGAAGAAGTGAAAAAACTGTTCCAGCGCCAGCGCGAACTCGGCAACCTCCATGCAGGCGTGGAACTGGAAACCTCCATACTCGGCAACGGCGACAGGAAGAGCGGATTGTTTTGGGAACAGAAGCCCTCACTTTCCGGCGAAGCGCTGCTCGCCATGCTCGGCAAATGCACTTTCGAGAAAAGTGAATATCGCGCACCCAAAGCCAGCTTCACCGCCGAACGCCATGTCTGGCTTACCCGCCTCAATAACCTGCGCATCGTGGTAGATGGCGTAACCCGCCCGCTGAATGAGCAAGAACGACATGTTGCATTACCGCTGCCCTATCAACAAGCCAGCGATCTCACCTACAAACAGCTACGCAGTGCATTGGTGAGGGGCGGATATTTGACGGACACATTCCGCTTTGCTGGATTGTCCTACCCCAGCAAGCAACAGGAAGAAATGGAAAAAGCCAAAGACCCGGAAGCCGACAAACTCGTCAGACTCCCGGCTTGGCAAACATTGCGCAAGACTCTCAAGGATGCCGGACTGGAATCCGACTGGCAACAAATCTCGGTTGCAGCGCTGGATGGCAAACCGGAGCTGCTTGATGAGATCGCCTGGGTATTGAGCGTGTACAAGGACGATGCGGAAGTGGAAACCGAGTTGAGCGAACTGCCCTTACCCAACACAGACAAGATGGTGGATGCCCTGCTCGACATCCGCTTCGACAAATTCAGCAACCTCTCGCTCAAGGCGTTGCGCAAGATCGTTCCACACATGGAGGCGGGCTTGCGCTACGACGAAGCCTGCGAACAGGCAGGCTACCACCACAGCCAGTTGCACAAGGTCGGCGAAGGCGAACACAAATACCTGCCGCCGTTCTACTCCGGGCGAGACAAAGATGGGCGACTTAAATTCAACGACGACATGGACATTCCACGCAACCCGGTGGTGCTGCGCGCGCTCAACCAGGCCCGCAAAGTGGTGAATGCGCTCATCCGCGAATATGGTTCGCCACACGAAGTACATATCGAGATGGCGCGCGACCTGTCGCGCCCACTCGACGAGCGCAGAGACATCGAGAAAGCACAGAAGGAGTTCCGCGAGCGCAACGACAAGGATAAGGCCACGTTCGCCAGTGAGTTCAACATCGTCGGCGCGGTGAGCGGCAAGGATTTCGAGAAATATCAGCTCTACCGCGAACAGCAAGGCAAGTGCGCTTATTCGATCGAGCCGATAGATATTCACCGCTTATTTGAGCTAGGCTACGTCGAGGTTGACCACGCTCTGCCCCGTTCAAGAAGTTTCGATTTCAGTAAAAACAATACGGTGCTGGTGCTGGCGAGGGAAAACCGCAACAAGGGCAACATGACCCCCTACGAATATCTGGGCGGCAAGGAAAACAGCGACCGTTGGCGGCAGTTCGAGATTTTCGTCAACTCGAACAAGACCTACAGGCAAGCCAAACGCAGCCGTCTTTTGCGCAAAGATTTCGGCGAGAAAGAAGCACGGGATTTCATGGAGCGCAACCTCAACGATACCCGCTACATCTGCCGCTTCTTCAAAAACTACGTTGAGCAATATCTAAAACTGCACGAGGACAGCGCAGCGAAGCGTTGCGTCGTACTCAGCGGCCAGATGACCGCCTTTCTACGCGCCCGCTGGGGACTGGTGAAAGTGCGCGGCGACAGCGACCGCCACCATGCGCTGGACGCCGCTGTCGTTGCCGCATGCAGCCACGGCATGGTCAAGCGCCTGTCCGATTATTCGCGGCGCAAAGAATTGGAACAGGTGCGTAAAGGATTCGTGGACGCGGAAACAGGGGAGATCGTGAACCCAGCCATGTTCAATCAATTGGAGCGCCATTTCCCCTCGCCCTGGGCGTATTTCCGCGATGAACTGCTGGCGCGGATTTCGTTGGATTCCTCAGAAACACTGCGAGCCGAAATGGAAAGGCTGTGCACTTATCCGCCTGAAGCACTGGAAAGATTGCGCCCGCTGTTCGTCTCGCGAGCCCCACAACGGCGCAACAGCGGCGCGGCGCACAAAGAAACGATCTACGCTCAGTCGGAAAGCCTGAAGGCGCAAGGCGGCGTCACCCAGAAAGTTGCTGTCACCGACCTCAGGCCTGCCGATGTGGACAAGCTAATTGACCCACACCGCAATGAAAAACTCTATGCGGCATTGCGCGATTGGCTGCAGAAACGCGACGAACGTGTGAAGCGCGCCAAGGAAATAGAAGCCAGCGCCGGACGCGGAAAAGACAAACGCGCCCTGACCGTCGATGAGCAGGCCGAAATCGAACGCTTGCGCGCCCTGCCGCGCAAGCCGGACAAGAACGGCAACCCCACCGGTCCCATCGTACGCACCGTGACGATGGTAATCGACAAGCTCTCAGGCATTCCGATTCGCGGCGGCATCGCCAAGAACGACACCATGCTGCGCGTGGATGTATTTGCCAAGGCTGGCAAGTTCCATCTTGTGCCGGTGTATGTGCATCACCGCGTGACAGGTCTGCCGAACCAGGCGGTTGTTGCATTCAAAGATGAAGATGAATGGACGCAGATTGATGGCAGTTTCAACTTCCGTTTCTCACTGTATCCCAACGATCTGGTGCGGGTTCAACAGAAAGGTAAATCCGCCATTCTTGGATACTATTCAAGTTGCCATCGGGGTACAGGAAATATCAATATCTGGGCGCATGACCGCAACCAACAGGTTGGCAAAGCTGGAATGATTGAAGGCATTGGAGTCAAGACCGCGCTGAGCGTAGAGAAATTCAACGTGGATGTTCTCGGCAACATCTATCCCGCCCCACCGGAAGCACGCCGTGACCTGGCGTAGCGTGGTCATCTCGCGCCCGGCCAAGCTGCGGCGCGAGCAGTTCCGGCTGGCGGTGGAGCAGGAGCGGACCGCCTTCGTGCCGTTCGAGGACATCGCGGTGATCGTGCTCAACCACCGCGAGATCACGCTCACCCATCCGGTGCTATCGGCCTGCGGCGAATACGGCATCAGCCTATTCGCCACGGGCGACACGCACCACCCTAGCGGCGTGTTTCTGCCATTTTTGCCGCATTCTCGCGCCACGCGCTGGCTGCGCTTGCAGCTTGACTTGCCGCGCCCGGTCGCCAAGCAAACCTGGGCTTCCATCGTGCGCAAAAAGATCGCCAACCAGGCGGCCTGTCTGTGCATGGCCGGTCGCGATGGCGCGGATCGTCTGGATTCCTACGCGCGGCGGGTGCGTTCCGGTGATACAGGCAATCTGGAAGGGCAAGCGGCCTTCTTCTACTTCACGCAACTCTACGGCAAGGATTTCCGCCGCGATCAAGCACGCTTTACCAATGCCGCGCTGGATTACGGCTATGCGGTGCTGCGCGGCACAATTGCGCGCGGGCTGGTGGCGCATGGGCTGATGCCTTCCATCGGGCTGTTCCATGCCAGCGAGCAAAATGCCTTCAACCTCGCCGACGATGTGATCGAACCTTTCCGCCCGCTGGTGGATTTGTTCGTTTACAAAATGACGCCGCAACCCGATGCCGAGTTGCATCCCGAAGACAAGGCGGCGCTGGTGGGGTTGCTCAACGTGGATATGGGCATGCCGCGCGGAAAGATGTCGGTGCTTTCCGCCATCGAGCACATGATAGAAAGTCTTGCCCGCATCTACGACGGCGGCAGCGAAGCATTGCTCGAATTGCCGAGCATCATCGGATTGGAACAGCACCGGCTGGAGTGTTGAGCCGTGAGCATAGAGACGAGACGATTCATGCGCCTGCTCGTATTCTTCGATCTCCCTGTCGTCACCAAAGCGGAGCGCCGCGCCTACACCGTGTTCCGCCGCTTCCTCATCAACGACGGCTACGACATGATCCAGTTCTCGGTGTATGGCCGCATCCTGAACGGCAACGATGCGCTGGAGAAACACTACAAACGCTTGGTGGGCAATCTCCCGCCGGAAGGTTCGGTGCGTTGCCTGAGCGTCACCGAAAAACAATTTGCCAGCATGAAACTGCTCGTAGGTCTGCCGCTTTTTCAGGAAAAAGCCATCAAAACAAACCAACTATTGCTGTTCTGAGGCGCTTTTCCGAAAGCAAAACACCCGCCCAAGCTAAGCGGGGCGGGTTTCTGCATCAGGTCTTATGGTAGCTCATCCGGGGTGAGAGAGGGAGCTACAACCTCGCCCTCGCCCATCTCACGGCTTTTCTGATGGTAGCTCATCCGGGGTGAGAGAGGGAGCTACAAC
>JAIOJO010000151.1 GCA_019911985.1 Sulfuricellaceae bacterium
ACCCTTACGGGACGGGGTTTTGCGGGCGCCGGGCGGTGTCGCTCGACGCTTGTGTGGAATGACCACACCGCGCGTCTCGCTTCGTGCCCAGCATCCCGCAAAACCCCGTCGCGACCCCGTGCGACTTAATCAGAGGCTCCCTTAGTTGCGGCTGGGGAAAATCCCTTGCAAGGCGATGCAGAAATTAAGCGCCAGGTAAGGGTTCATCAAGGCCACGGGGGCGGTCGCCGGAGCAGGGGTATTGGGGTTGACGGTCACCGTGCCGGAACCGCCGCCGCCATTGACCGGGATAGTCGCCGTTGCGCCCGGAGCCGGCGCGGTCTTGGTGTAGAGGCCCTTAAGATTATTACCCACCGAGGCATTGGCGAGATAAGCCGTATCGCCGTTGGCGAGCAACGGTGCAACGGTTGTGGGCGTATCCGTGCTGACCGACAAGGTCGCCGGAGAAGTCCCGCCTCCGGGCGTAAACGTTGCCGGATGGGTGTGCGGAACCGACGGCACTTGCTGCAGCGTCAAGTTAGTGAATTCCGCTCCACCCCTGCCGCCGTAGGGAAATGGGGTGCCGATGGCGCTTGTGCCTGAACCGACGATCATTGTGCCGCCCAGATTGGGCAGCTTGAAGGACTGTACTCCGTCGCCGCCGAAAGTGGTGCTCAGCAAAGAAAACAGCGCGGCGTTTTGGGAAATGCTGAGCACCTGCCCCTGGCACATCGCCCAATTGTAAGGCGCGAAATTAAAGGGGAAGGGCGAAATAAAGCCGATATACGTTTCCATGGTTTTTCCTTTTTTGTTGAGTGTCGAAAGCATTCCCCTTGCGGGCTAGCCTGCCGGTGACGAAGCGATCGCCGTGCCTAAACCGGCTGTTTCGCCTGCTTGAACGTCGTTTTAACGCAGCTAGAAGGCCGGCTTAAACGATTTTAAGCGCGCTAATTATGGCAAAACCGGGGCATCGCCTCTATAGGGGATTCCCTTATAGAAGAATAATCAAAACTTCGCCATAATCCGCTCAAGACACCCTCTAAGCCGCCGATAAACCGAAAACCGCTGTGTTCGCCAAAGCTCGCGGCGCAAATTCAAACAACAAGACTCGCCCCTACCTGACCCAAGGACGACAAATGAACCCATTTCCCCACACAAAATCCCCTGCCATCCAAGGCTCCCGGCTTTCCAGGGCTAAGCTTTTCGGACTCGCGCTAGCCTTCGTCTGCTCCGCCACACCCGCCCTGGCCCAGGCGGCCGCATCCCACGACGCGTCCGCGAGCCGCCATGAAATCGTCTTCGTCGAAAGCAACGTCGCCGATTACAAAACATTGCTGGACGGCGTGAAGCCGGGGGAGGAAGTGCACGTGCTGGACGCCACTCGGGACGGCCTGGCGCAGATGGCGGAAATCCTGGCAGGGAAGCACGGAGTCGAAGCGATTCATATCGTCTCCCATGGCTCCGAGGGGGCTGTGCAATTGGGCGCACTTGATTTAACCAAGCGAAATCTGAACGGCCATGTCACCGATCTGGCCGCCATTAGCAAAGCCTTGAAGCCGGGCGGCGACCTCCTGCTGTACGGCTGCAACGTGGCGGCGGGGCGGGAAGGTTCCTCATTCGTTTCGGCGCTGGCGCAGAAAACCAAGGCTGTCGTCGCCGCCTCGACCGACCTCACCGGCGCCGCC
>JAIOJO010000152.1 GCA_019911985.1 Sulfuricellaceae bacterium
TCTACGAACAGGTAGGCGCCGACGCTGTCGGCGATCTTGCGGAAGCGTTTCCAGTCGATCACCAGGGAATAGGCCGAGGCGCCCGCCACGACCATTTTCGGCTTATGCTCGGCGGCCAGGCGCTGCACTTCGTCGTAATCGATTTCTTCTTTATCGTTCAGGCCGTAGGTGATCGCGTTGAAGACCTTGCCGCTGAAGTTCACCGAAGCGCCGTGGGTGAGGTGGCCGCCGTGGGCCAGGGACATGCCGAGGATGGTGTCGCCGGGCTTGAGCACCGCCATGTACACCGCCGCGTTGGCCTGGGAGCCGGAATGCGGCTGGACATTGGCGTATTCGGCGCCGAACAACTGCTTGGCGCGGTCGATAGCCAATTGCTCGGCGATGTCCACGTATTCGCAGCCGCCGTAATAGCGCTTGCCGGGATAGCCTTCGGCGTACTTGTTGGTCAGCACCGAGCCTTGGGCTTCCATTACGGCGGGGCTGGTGTAATTTTCGGATGCAATCAGTTCGATGTGGTCTTCCTGGCGGCGGCGTTCGCCCTCCATAGCCTGCCACAATTCTGGGTCGAAATTCGCGATGGTTTGTTTGGCGCTGAACATGAATATAAGCCTCGGTCACGTCATTGGAAAAAGCGTGATTTTAGCATCTTTTTCCGCCCTTCCAGCGTCTTCTTGCGCGCCAACGCTAGGGCTGGTTGTCGGGGAGCGCCGCCCCGTCTTGGGCGGGCCTTGCCGTCTCGCCGCGCAGCCCCAGTTCCTGGCGCAACGCGGCAACTTCTTCCCGCAGCAGGCGGATATCGCGGTGCATTTCCCGGCGCAGCACTTTTTCGTCCTCGCCGACGAAAAGAGCGGCTATGCTCGCCGTAACCAGAGAAAGAACGGCAAAACCGACCAAGACCATGATCACGGCAAAAAACCGCGACAGCGGCGTGGTCGGCACGATGTCGCCGTAGCCCACCGTCGCTCCGCTGGTAAAGGCCAGCCACAGCCCATCGGCGTAGGAATGGACGGTCGGCTCGATCAGGTAGAACACGCCGCCGGACACGCCTAAGGTAATCAGGCCCAGCATCAGCACGTAGGGAATCGCGTTGGGGGAAAACAAGCGCCGCAAGGAACCCATCAAGCGCGCGACGATCAGCGCGACATAGGTTACCCGCAGCAAGCGCACCAGCGGCAACCACTCCACGTCCCAGCCGACCACGCTCACGGCCGCCCCCAGGATAATCAGCAAATTGAGCCAGTTGGTGCGCAGGTACAGCCACTTGTGGTGGCTCAAATACAGCATCCACAGCAACTCGCCGGAAAAAATAGTCAGGATCAGCAAATCGAGCTCGCCGCCCAGAAGATTGAGGCGGGAACTGGTCGCTATGCCTTCCAGATAAAAGGAGGGGATGGCCAGCAGCGCGGCCAGCACCATGACCCATTGCAGGCGGCGCTCCCAAACATGGGCGGCGGGATTGTCGTGCGCCGGAACCCCGGCCATACCGAGAAGATGGCGTAATTCTTTTTGCATGTCGCGTTTGAGAGCTTGTCCGTAAATATTCGCCATTCTATCAACATCGAATGACGATGCGAGAACCCGGCTTGGAGGCGCGCAAACGCTCGCGCTAGTAAGTATCGCGTAAGGTACTAGGCTTATAATGCTGGATGGCCCGTCGGGCGGCCTCTTCAACATAAAAACCGATGTCTATCCTAGACCTCGGCGCGGCCCATACACCGCAATGGAGAAGCCGCCTCAATGCGATTCCAGGCCGCCATCATTATTAAAAAACGACCCCCATTTAACGCAGAAAAACTTCCACGATGACGAAACACAACCACTACACACGATTTGAGATAGACAAGCTGATTTTACGGGATGAGCTGGCAATCGACCGGACGCTTTTGGCGAACGAGCGCACCCTTCTATCCTACCTACGGTCCAGCGTGGCGCTGATTATCGCCGGCGTATCGATCATCCATTTTTCGCATCAAATATGGTTTACCTTGATCGGCATCGTCTGCCTCCCGAGCGGAGCGATCGCCGCACAGATCGGCATAGTCAGGTACCGCAAGGTTGACCGGGACATTTCGGCGGTCCGGCGCAAACTGATATAAGGATTGACAATCCGGGGTTCCAGCCGGCAACCCCCGCGCCGTCAGCATGGCGTAAGATTGCCGGCCTAGTATTGAATGCCCTATAGCTCAGGAGACCATTATGTCCATTAGCAGCGTGTCCAGCGGAATTCAAAGCCTGCCCCAGGCCAACGCGAACACCGCCAAAGTGAACGGCAACCGAGACAGCGACGGCGATACGGATGGTAGCCATGCCGGCGAAGTGGAAAAGGCACCGCAACAACAAGCGCTTTCTTCTACCTCCACGCTAGGTTCCGTCATTAACACCACGGCTTGATGCGGCGGCCGGGCGGCTTTACGCCCGGCCGCCGCTCATCAGAACGAAGCGCCTAGCGCCAGCAAGCGGTTCACGATCTGTTCCAGCTCCTCGGGATCGACCGGCTTATGCAACAGTACACAGCCGCTACGCTTGGCCTCCTGCAAGCGCTCGGGCGCGGTATCGCCGGTAATCAAAACGCCGGGGATCGCGACGCCCAAGCGGCGACCGATTTGTTCGATCGCATCGCCTCCAGTTACGCCGCCCTGCAAGCGATAGTCCGCCAAGATCAGATCGGGGCCTGACGGACTGCCCTCGACGAGGGCCAAGGCTTCATCGAGGCTCCCGGCCGCGAGGGTCGAATAGCCGAAGCTGTCGAGCAACATGCGCGTTCCCAGCAAAACATCGGGTTCGTCGTCGATAATCAAAATCTGCGCCCGATGCGCGGCGAGGGGCGGGCTTAGCGCATCGGATTCGCCGGACAAGAGCGATCCGGGCGACGCGAGCGGAAGGCCGAATTCGAACACCGTGCCGCGGCCGGGACGGGAGCGCACGTCCACCTGCGTTTCCAGCAATTGAGCCACCCGTTCCACAATGGCTAGGCCCAGGCCCAAGCCTTTGCGGCGATCCCGCGCGGCGTTATCCACCTGGTAGAACTCCTGAAAAATTTTGTCCAATTCCCCGGCCGCAATGCCGGACCCGCTATCCCACACCTGGATCAGCATCCCGTCGCGGCGCAGGCGGGCGCTCAGCAAAACACCGCCTTGTTCGGTATGGCGGATGGCATTGGACAGCAGGTGGCGCAGGATCATCAAGAGCAGCATGGGATCGCTATCGACCTCGCGCAGCGGGTAATGAAGGCGGAAACGCAGCCCCTTGGCTTCAAACTGCAGACGGAATTCGTCTTCCAGACGGTCGAATATGTATTCGATGGGTACGGCCTGGCGCTGCGCCTCGACAATCCCGGCTTCGAGCTTGGAGATGTCGAGTAGGGTATCGAGCAAATCCCGCAAAGCGCCGATCGACACCTCCATCAAGCCGAGCAGGTGGCCCGCCTCGGGAGCCAGCCCCTGCTTCTTCAGGGTCGAGGTAAACATGGTCAGCGCCTGCAGGGGCTGGCGCAGGTCGTGGCTGGCGGAAGCCAAAAATCGGCTTTTTGCCGCGCTGGCGTGCTCCGCGACTTCCTTGGCGCGGCGGAGCGCCTTTTCCGCCTGTTTGCGCACCCGTATATCGGAAATCACGACCACCACGCGCATGCGATGCTCCATCACGATGTAAGCGACGGCCAATTCCACTTCGAGCGACAGGCCGGAGCAGGTCAATAATCTGACCTCGTAGCGATTCTCGAATTGCTCGCCGGCCAGGCGGCGGCGGTGATTGGACAGCAGGCGCTCGCGCTCGCCGAAGTCGGCCAGCTCGACAAAAGAGGACATCGCCTTGAGCTCGGATTCGCTATAGCCGGTTAATTCGCACAAGGCTTGATTCACGAAAACGAAGCGCGCCTCATCGATAATCGCCAGGCCTTCGCCGATATCCGATTGCGCGTCGACCAAGGCCTGATACAAATCGCGCTGCTCGCGCAGATGCCGGTTCGATTCGGCAAGCTCTTGCGCGGCCCCTTTGAGTTGAGATGTCCAGTAACTGAAGATCGGATAGGCAAAAAAGGCGAAAAACAGAATCAGCGTAAGTACAACCCAGTATGTCGCGTGATTCAATTCGATCACCGACCTGGCTACATCCCGCCATGCGGCCGAGCCGGCGGAAGCCAGCGCCGCATCGATTTGCCGCGCGCCCAATTGCACGGTGATGTAGAGATACAGCAGCAAGCCCGCCAAAAGAACCCCGCCGGACAATAGGATTTCGGGCTTAAAACGGGGCTGCGCAACCAGCGGCCAGGCATGGCGATCGCGCCACCGCATCACGGCGGGGCCGGCCAGCGACAAGACAGGCGCAACCAGCGCCATGTCTTGCAGAAAGAAGCCGGTCCACCACCCCTGCCAAACGGAAAACCAATCGTACGCGCTTATCGCATGGGTATAGATCCAAATAAATGCAGCGGCGGAACTGAAAATACTGGACACGAAGGCCAGCAGCACAAAGA
>JAIOJO010000153.1 GCA_019911985.1 Sulfuricellaceae bacterium
AACCAAGGCCGCCGAACCCGCCCGCAGCGTATCCGCGCTGGAAAATACCGCGTCGGCTTGGTAGCTTGGCCCTTCTTTACCGCTACCGCTCGGCTCCAGCGCCAAGGTTTTAATCTGGCCGGGGTAGGTCCGGTTGCCTACGCTTACGGTGACGGCTTGGCCGTTTTTCAGCTTCTGAATTTGCCCCTCGGTCAGCTTCATTCTCGCCAGCATTTCCCCCGATTTCGCCAGTGCCAACAGCGGCAGCGGCTGCAAGCCGACCACGACGTTCTGGCCCGGCTCGACGCGGCGTTCGACCACTACCCCGGCGAAGGGCGCGCGCAGCGTGGCGTCGGCCAGGTCCTTGCTGTCTTGCGCCAGGCGCGCCTCGGCTTCCCGCAACTGTGCCTGGGTCCGGTTGTTCCTCAGCTTGGCCTGATCCAGTTCGCTGGTGGAAATCACCGTGCGGTCGTAGAGTTCTTGCACCCGCCCCAGATCGATTTTGGCTTGCGCGGCCTCGCTCGACAGGCGCCGCTTGGCCGCCGCGCCTTCCGCCACTTTCGCTTGATAGAGCCGGTTATCCAAGGTCAGCAGCGCCTGACCCGCCTTAACCCGATCGCCCACGTTCACGGCAACCGAAGCGACCAAACCGGAAACTCGGGGCGATAACTCCACCCGTTGCGACCACTGCAAAACGGCGGGCACGTCCGCCGCCCACAACGACCCCGCAAACCCCCATGCCACCCCAGCCAAAATCCATCGTTTCATTTCGATTTTCCTTTTTGCGATCCGGCGTCAATCGACTCCAACGGAGTCCCCAGCAAGGCATCGAGCTGCGCCAAGCTAAGCGCCAACTGGTACTCGGTGCGCCGCTCGCGCAGTTTGGCATCCATGGTTTCCGCCATGGCCGTGCCTAGATTGGTTTTCAATTCGACTTCATACTGGCCCCGCGCCCTTTCCAGGGCTTCGTCGCGATATGCACTCTGTACCTTGGCGGCGTTGCGCACCGTCGATTGCAGTTGCTCCGCTCGAAGCAGCGTTTCCAGCAAGGTCTGCGAAAGATCCAGACGCTGCTTCTCATAGGCGGCTTGAAGTTTGTGGAATAAGGCCTGTTCGCGCGCCAATTTGGCCTCTACGCGCCCGCCCTGGTAGAGCGGCCAATTGAGCACTAGACCCATGCGCAGGTCGTCACGGCCGGATAATTTGCGCGTGGCGTAGTCGGCGCCTTCCAATTCGGCATCGAGCGTCGGCCCGCGTTCGTCACGCACCTCTTCAAGCTTCTTTTGCGCCGCCGCCAATTGCTGCCGTAAGGCGCGCAAAGTCCGGTTATTTTCCAGCATGCTCGGCAATACGTTATCGTAATCTGGCAATTTGCGCTGGTTGCCGTCCAGTACCGGATCGACTAAATCGGATCTGAGATTGCCCGGCTGGTTCATGGCGTTGGCCAGCAGAGAGCGCGTGATGCGTTGCCGCACCTGGCTTAAGTTCCGCTTCACCAGCGCTTCTTGGTAGCGATGTTCAAGTTCGTCCAAATCGACTTGGGATAGCGTACCGACCGCCAGTCTGTCCTTGCCGTGATCGAAATCGACAAAGGCCACCGACATGTATTCGTTGTCGGCGGAAGCTTGCATATCGGCTATCAGCACGTTGAAGAATCGCGCCATGATGTCGAGGCGGTGCCGCTCGCGCGCGTCGAGCAATTCCGTATTGCGGGCCTCCACAACTTGGCGTGCGGCGTCTTCCGCCGAACGGGTACGGCCGAAATCATAGAGAGTCTTACGGGCATTGAGACGCAGGCTATGGTCGTTAATGTCCTCAGGCCCGCCGTTCATCAACGAGGGGCGGACGCGGCGCAAGCCCGCTTCCAGGTTGACGGCGAGATCGCTGCGCGCCGCGGCCGCCTGCTCGTCGGCCACAGCCACGTCGCGTTCGGCCACGGCCTGCGTTATATCGGGATGGTTTGCGTCCGCCGCTTTCAGCGCTTCGGACAAGGTCAGGGGCGCGTCGGCGGCGCCGGCCGCGCTGGCACAGCAGAATATTCCGGCAAGCCAAAGACGTTGCCACCGGGGTGGCATCATGGATTGGCCTGTTTAAACTTGACGAACGACGTCGTTTTATACCCGCCATCAACCACGTAATGGCCGAATTGCATGAATTCGTGCGCGTCCTTGGTCGCGCCGGTGAGCCGGGTCAACTGATTGCCGTCCAAACCGTAAAAAATGAAAGTTGGCGTTGCGCGGGCGCGATTCTCTGCGGAAAAGTCCTTTTCCGTGGTGTTTTTCCCTTTGAAATCGACCATAGGCTCGGCCCCCCGTGTGTCGACATTGAAAATCAGGAAATGACTGCGAAAGTAGTCTTGCACCTGGGACTGATTGAGCACGGTCTGTTTCATGCGGTAGCAGAAAGGGCAATCCTCGGTTTCGAACATCAGCAGAACGCCGGTTTTCCCGCTCGACTTGGCGTTAGCCAATTCCGCTTTGAAATCCCCCAGTTTCTGATCGAAAAAATACTGACCTACGTCGCGGGTTTCGGCCGAACTCACGCCGACCTGCAAGAGCAATAAACATCCCAACAGCAATTTGATCATTTCAAGTCCTCCTGTGAACATTACTCGTATCAGTGCTCTTTAATATACTTCTCCACCGCCTGCCGGGTCAGCGCACCCACGTTGAAGGCGGCTATCTTTCCTTGGGGATTGTACAAATACGTCGTCGGCAAGCCGGGGACATCGCCGATTTGCGCAGCAATGCGGCGGTCGCCGAGCACAATCGGGTAGGAGATGAACATATCCTCGGCAAACCGCTTGACCTGGGCCGGATCGCGATAGTCCATGGCGATCCCGATCACAACCAAATCCTTATGTTTTTCGTGCAGCTCGATCAAATCGGGAATTTCCTCGCGGCAGGGCGGACACCAGGTGGCCCAAAAATTAACCAGCACCCATTTACCGCGATAGGCCGCCAAGGTATGGGTTTTCCCTTGGATGTCGTGGAGCGAAAAGCCCTCGGCCAGGACGCCGGAACTCAAAAAAACCATCATAAAAAACAAAACAATACGCCGCAATGCCGGAACTCCTTCAGAATCGCGCCAGGACAGGCGCCGTCGATTGCTGGCACTCTACCAACATCCACCTTCCGGCACCATGATCCATTGCTACTAGTGGCCGGAAGAGCCTGAATCCGTCTCGTTCTGGCCGCTCGGCTCGGGCTTGTGGTGAGACTCCGCGGCGTGGCTAAGATAAAGCGCCAAGCCGACCAAGGCGATGCTGCCGCCGAAATACAACAAGGTCAGCGGGGTATCCATCGTCATTTGCAGCGCATGCTCGAACAGCGTGACGATCAAGATCATTAAAATCACCTTGGCCAAACGCGATTTCAGGTCGTCCAAGCTGTTGATCACCAATATCTTACTCGACGCGCGGCTGCCATGGGCTTGGTCGATGTCGCTGATGAACAGCTCGTACATGCCCAGGGAAAAAATCAGCATCACCGTGGCCAGCAGGTAACCGTCGACCACCTCCACGATATGGGTGATGGTTTCGTCATGCAGCGCTTTGCGCGCCGCCGATGTCAAATCGGGGTCGGCGTAATGGACGATGTGCATCAGCATGTAGACCACATCCACCGTGGCGATGAAAAATATGGCAAATCCCGCTGCTAGGCTGGACACCACGGCAAAAATCACGACAAAGCGGCTATTCCACAACGCGCCCTCGAAAAGGCTTTCCAAGAACTTCATCGACTATTCTCCTCAATGACCGAAAATCAATTACTCGGCAATAGGGCCGGGGCACATAAGGTGCCGTCCATAAAACCCAGCGCGATTATCGCACAAGGCTTGCGCCATCCGCTTCCGCGCCCTTCCCGCTAAACAGGCTTTGCAACGAGTTCCCCATTCCCTCGTCGCAACGTCCTCCAATCGCTGTAAGCACATCGGCCAAATGCAGGTCGCTAGCGTCGGCATGCGGAAGATGCGGCGGCACGCGATAGACGAAATGGCGGAACACCTCGCCGACGCTAACCGACTCCGCGCTGCGCAGCGCTACCCAGCCGCCGTCATCGGCACGCCGCGCCAAACCGGCGTCAGCCAAGCATTCGAGTATGCCCTCCATATCCTCGAAGCCCAGGTGGAGAGTGCGGCGCAAACGGCGCAGCGAGAGCGGGGCACCTTCCTGCTGAGCCGAATAGAGCGCGCGCAGTACGCGCAAGCCCTCGTAAAAATGCCGCGCCGGCGTCAATTCCAGGCGCCAAGCGCCCCCTTGCCAATACGATAGCGCAGCGGCCACCTCGGCCCCGATTAGAACGACCAGCCAAGAAAGATATATCCATAACAAGAAAATCGGGATCGCGGCGAATGCGCCGTAAACCAGCGTATACGTTGGAAATTGGGTTACGTACAGAGCAAAGCCTTTTTTCATGGTTTCGAACAGCACGGCAGCCACCGTGCCACCCGCGAAGGCATGGGATACAGGCACATAACGGTTCGGCACCGACAAGTACATCAGGGAAAAAGCCACGGTGGTCAGCAGTACCGGCACCAGCTTGAGCAGCACCTCGCCCAATTCCGTTATCTGGCCCCAACCCAGCGACAAGCCGACCAAATAGGACGTCAGCGATAGGCTGGCGCCCACCAGCAGCGGCCCCAAGGTCAACAGCGCCCAATAGTTCAACAGCCGCTTGAATACAGTGCGCTGGCGAGAAACGCGCCAAATGGCATTAAAAGCCCGGTCGATGGTCACCATCAGCATAATCGCCGTCACGGCCAGGAAAGCAATGCCGACCGCCGTCAGGCGAGCTGCTTTTTCGGAAAACTGCTGCATGTAAACCGTAATGATGCGCCCCGCCACATCCGGCACCATGTGGGTTAGCAGAAAAATCTTGAACTCCACCATCAAACCCTCGAACACCGGAAATGCCGAGAACATCGTCAGTGCAATAGTGATCAAGGGAATCAGCGACAGCAGCGTGGTATAGGTGAGGCTGGCCGCCACTTGCGGGCAGCGGTCGCGGTCGAAGCGGCGCAGCATGAAGTGGGAAAAACTCAGCAGATTGGCGAACTTCCGGGTCTTCATGACGGTATAATGGGATTTTCCGAGTTATCGAGCGATCCATGCCAGACATTCTCGTACTGTATTACAGCCGCCACGGTGCGGTAAAGGAAATGGCCCATCTTATAGCACGTGGCGTCGAGCAAGTCAGCGGTTGTTGCGCGCGGCTACGCACCGTACCCGAAGTGTCGACGGTGTGCGAGGCGGTAGCGGACAGCATCCCCGGCGAGGGCGCGCCTTATGTCGAACTGAAAGACTTGGAAGAATGCATCGGCCTCGCCCTGGGCAGCCCCACCCGCTTCGGCAACATGGCGGCCCCTCTGAAATACTTCATCGATTCAACCTCCGGCCTATGGCTGAAAGGCACGCTGATCGGCAAACCGGCAACGGTTTTCACCTCGACCTCCAGCCTGCACGGCGGCCAGGAAACCACGCTGATTTCCATGATGCTGCCGCTATTGCACCACGGCATGGCGATTATCGGCCTGCCCTATTCCGAACAGGAATTGCTGCACACCCGCGACGGCGGAACGCCCTACGGCGCCAGCCATGTGGCGGGCGTCGCCAGCGATCGCCCGATCGGCGACAGCGAGAAAAAATTATGCCTGGCACAAGGCAAGCGCCTGGCGGAAACCGCCTTGAAGTTGGCGCGATGAACCCGGCCCCCGCAACCATCGCTTCCGCCCGCGCCTTGCTGCGCGCCCGCCATGCCGGCGCGCTGGCCACGATTTCGCAACGCCTGGAAGGCTACCCCTTCGGCTCCGTGGTGGATTTCGTCCTGGACGAGGAAGCGCGGCCTGTTTTCCTCATCAGCACCCTGGCCCAGCATACCCAGAATATCGATGCCGACCCCCGTGTCAGTTTGCTGGTACACGAGGAAGAAAGCGACCTCCAGGCCGCCGCCCGCCTCACCGTAGTCGGTGACGCGCAGCGCGTAGCAACGGATGAAGCGCTCAAAGCCCGCTACCTGCGCTATATTCCCAACGCCGCGCAGTATTTCGCCATCCACGATTTCTTCTTCTACCGCATCGAACCCAAGCAGTGGCGCTATATCGGCGGCTTCGGCGACATCCACTGGATAGACCCCGTCGCAGCCAAGCCGCCCCAGGGCGAGTTGGCGCAGATCGAAGAAGGCATCCTGGCCCACATGAACCGCGACCACGCCGACGCCCTGCGCGCCTACTGCCGCGCCTTTTA
The DNA here is from genome assembly GCA_019911985.1 of Sulfuricellaceae bacterium. Lineage (GTDB taxonomy): Bacteria > Pseudomonadota > Gammaproteobacteria > Burkholderiales > UBA9220 > JAIOJO01. The sequence goes on from JAIOJO010000153.1 coordinate 6,224, forward strand.
CGGCTTGGACTCCTCCGACGCCACCATGGTGGGCATCGACTGCGACGGCTTCGACGTGCGCGCCGACGGGGAATTGCTGCGCTTCGACTTCCACCAGCCGGTGCTCAGCGGCCAGGACGCCCGCGCAGCGCTCACCGCCATGGCCCAGGAATGCCGCGCTTGAACCGGCTGGCCGTTCTTCATTGGGGCAGCATCGTCAGCCTGATCGCCCTGATTTTCCTCTGCCTGGCCTGGGAAGGCTGGCTCGCCCCGTTACGCCCGGGCGGCTCCATGCTCATTTTCAAGGCAGCCGTCCTGCTTCTGCCCTTGTTCGGCATCCTGCGCGGCAAGCGCTACACCTACCAATGGGCGTCGATGCTGATTCTGCTGTATTTCATGGAAGGGGTAGTGCGCGCCATGAGCGACAAGGGTTTGTCGGCCATACTGGCGGGAGGCGAGATCGCGCTGAGCGCGCTGTTCTTCGTCTGCGCCATTTTCTACGCCCGTCTCACGGGAAAGCATTGATCCGCTGGATTAATACAGGACGCGGAGCGAAAGCGGGACGATTTACCGGCTGGCACCGATTCGATTAAGGCACGCGCTTGCGCTCCAGGGCGATTCCCACCAGTTCGATCGCCGCGCCGGCGCCCAGCAAAGCCTTGCCGACCCAGGCTTCTTCGTCAGGGGCGAGGAACATCAACAAGCCGCCCAACACCATCAGAATAACCGCGCCAATTCTGCGTTTTCCCATCATCGCTCTCCTCCTCGTTTCGACCCTATCAATCGATATTGCCGCGACGGATAGGCCGTTTATTGCATGCCGGTAAACTTAATGATAGACGATGGCCTGCTGCCTTACACTTGGGGATGCGCCCGCTCCAGTTTGCTGTGCAGCTTGTTCAAGGCGTGCAGATAAGACTTGGCCGAGGCGATGACGATATCGGTATCCGCCCCCTGGCCGTTGACGATGCGCCCGCCCTTAGCCAGGCGCACGGTGACTTCGCCTTGGGCATCGGTGCCGCTGGTGATGTTGTTCACCGAATACAATTGCAATTCGGCGCCGCTGCCGGCGATCGCCTCTATCGCCTTGAACGCGGCATCCACCGGCCCGCCACCGTCCGCTTCGGCCTGCCGTTCCACACCGTTCTCGGACACCACCACGGTGGCATGGGGAATTTCGCCGGTTTCAGAGCACACTTTCAGGGACACCAATTTGAAATGCTCATGTTCCAGAACGCTCGACTCGTCGCTCACCAAGGCGTGCAGATCCTCGTCGAAAATTTCGTGCTTCTTGTCCGCCAAATCCTTGAAGCGGACAAAAGCAGCGTTCAAGGCTTCTTCCGAATCGAGGACGATGCCCAGTTCCTGCAAGCGCGAGCGGAAGGCGTTACGGCCTGAATGCTTGCCCAGCACCATTTTGTTGGCCGTCCAGCCGACGTCCTCGGCGCGCATGATCTCGTAGGTTTCGCGATGCTTGAGCACGCCGTCCTGGTGGATGCCCGACTCGTGGGCAAAGGCATTCGCGCCGACTATCGCCTTGTTGGGCTGCACGACAAAACCGGTCACGCTCGCCACCAGGCGGCTGGCCGAAACGATTTGCGTGGTGTCGAGCGTGGTATCGCAGGGAAAAATATCCTGGCGGGTCCGCACCGCCATCACGATCTCCTCCAAGGAGGCGTTGCCCGCCCGCTCGCCCAGGCCGTTGATGGTGCATTCCACCTGGCGCGCGCCGTTCAGCACGGCGGAAAGGGAGTTCGCCACGGCCAGGCCGAGGTCGTTGTGGCAGTGCACCGAGAAAATCGCTTTGCCGGAATTGGGTATGCGCTCGCGCAAAGTGCGGATCAGGTCGCCGAACACATGCGGCAGATTGTAGCCCACGGTATCGGGGATATTCAGCGTGGTGGCGCCCGCATCGATCACCGCCTCAAGAATGCGGCAAAGGAAGTCGGTCTCGGAGCGCCCCGCGTCTTCCGGCGAGAACTCGACGTTATCGGTGTACTGGCGCGCCCACTTCACCGCCTTCACGGCCTGCTCGACCACTTGGTCGGGGCTCATGCGCAGCTTTTTCTCCATGTGGATCGGCGAGGTTGCAATGAAGGTATGGATACGCCCTGAGTTCGCCCCGCGTATCGCCTCGCCGGCGCGGGCGATGTCGTTCTCCAAGGCACGGGCGAGGCCGCACACCGTGCTGTCGCGGATGGTACCGGCAACCGCCTTCACCGACTCGAAATCGCCGTTGCTGGCGGCGGGAAAGCCCGCCTCGATCACATCCACCCGCATCCGCTCCAATTGGCGCGCAATGCGCACCTTTTCTTCCTTGGTCATGGAGGCGCCGGGGCTTTGCTCGCCGTCGCGCAAGGTGGTATCGAATATGATTAATTTGTCTTTCATTGCCTGCTCCAGGGTCAGAAATTGTTTATAGCGCCCGGCAAAGCAAGCTTCTGCGTTTACCGGCGTAGTTTATTGCTTAAGAATGAGGTAGATGTCAGTGTGCGCAAACGCGCAGCAGCAGAGCGGCAAGCAGACGATTGTCCATCGTGAAGGCAGAGTCGAGAATGTGTTCGCGGGTAAGCATGAAGCAAATATAATCACTTTTGCGGCAGGCTGCAACCGACTGCAATGCCTTTAGCCTTATTCCTTCGCCGCGGCGACGTCGGATTTTTTCCGGCCCGCATTACGCCAATTCCATACCCACAACACATAGCCGGACAAGGCGTACAGCACGAACAAGCCAAACAACATGCCCGGCGGATAAGAGGACAGCACCACGATACCCAGCACGATCAATAACAGAAAGACGAAAGGCACGCTCTTGCGGAAATTCAAATCCTTGAAGCTGTAGTAGCGGACATTGCTGACCATGCTCAGGCCGGCGAATATCGTCATCACCCAGGCCAGCCAATGAACGTCGACGCCCAAGACATGGAAATCGTTCAATACCCAGACCAGGCCCGCCATCAGCGCGGCGGCAGCCGGACTCGGCAGCCCTTGAAAATAACGCTTGTCCATCACTTCGAGCTGAGTATTGAAACGCGCCAGGCGCAAGGCGGCTCCGGCACAGTAGACAAACGCCGCCAACCAGCCCAGCTTCCCTAAGCCCTGCAGCGCCCAGACATACATCACCAGCGCCGGGGCGACACCGAAGGAAACCATGTCCGACAAGCTGTCATACTCGGCCCCAAAGGCGCTTTGGGTATGGGTCAAACGAGCGACTCGCCCGTCCAGTCCGTCCATCACCATGGCCACGAAAATCGCCACGGACGCATGCTCGAAACGACCGTTCATCGCCATCACGATGGCGTAAAAACCAGCAAACAACGCCGCCGTGGTGAACAGATTGGGCAGTAAATAAATTCCGCGCTTGCGAAGCTTCGGGTCGAGCAAGGGCTTAGGAGGATAGGTCATTCGATCAATCTACGCGAACAATGTAACGCGAATGTTACCGCAGAAGGAGCCTGCCATGCTGCCTACAATTCGGCCAGCACGGTTTCGCCCGCGCTAACCTTGTCGCCGATAACCACTTTGACGGCGGCGGACAGGGGCATATACACATCCACCCGCGAACCGAAGCGGATAAAACCGTAGCGCTGCCCCTGCTCCAAGCGGTCTCCTTCTTTCACGTAACACAAGATGCGCCGGGCGATCAGACCGGCCACTTGGACGCTGGTAATATCGAAACCATTCTCGGTTTTGAGCCATACCGCGTTGCGCTCGTTCTCGCTGGAGGCCTTGTCCAGATCGGCGTTGACGAATTTTCCGGGAAAATACCACACGCCCTTGACCGTGCCCGTCACCGGACTCCGGTTGGAATGGACGTTGAACACATTCATGAATACGCTCACCTTGAGCGCATCGCGTTGAATATACTCGTCCCTTACCTGCTCCACCGCCACGATGCGGCCATCGGCCGGGGCAATGACCAGATTTTCCTGCTGCGGCACGTTGCGGGCCGGGTCGCGGAAAAACTGCAAAACGAAAAAAGCGATCACCCACAAGGGTGCCGCCCACGCGCCGCCAAAAAAGTACTGCGCCGAAGCGGCTACAGCAATCGCTAGCGCCAGGAAGGGCCAGCCTTCGCGGGCAATGATAGGGTGGGGATAAGGAGTCATAGATTGGGTGTAGTGAGAACGAATTCGGGCGATGGAGATCCATCGCCCATTACTGCCGGGGTAGTACTAGTTCTTCGATTGATCGACTAATTTGTTTTTGCTGATCCACGGCATCATGGAACGCAGCTTAGCGCCTACAATCTCAATCGGATGCTCGGCATTGAGACGGCGGCGCGCCGTCATTTCCGGGTAGTTGGTTTTGCCTTCCAGGATGAAACGCTTGGCGTATTCGCCGTTCTGGATGTTCTTCAAAGCTTCTTCCATGGCCCAACGAGCCTCCTCGCCGATGACTTGCGGGCCGGTAACGTAT